>NZ_JADGMM010000007.1:0-235516 GCF_020662275.1 Clostridioides sp. ES-S-0006-03 | reverse complement strand
ACTTGCATGTGTTAGGCACGCCGCCAGCGTTCATCCTGAGCCAGGATCAAACTCTCAAATAAAAGTTTATCAGGCTCAGATACTATTGTTATCTAAATATCTGGCTTTATGGTTTGTTTCTTGTTTTTATAAATTAACCTACTGTTTAATTTTCAAAGTTCATTTTTCATGTTTGCCCTTTTCTTAAGGACAAGTAATACTATATCACCTTAAAAATAATTCGTCAACACTTTTTAAATTTTTTTTTAAGTTTTTTTAATTTCCATTGTCATATATTCCATCATAATGTAGTAATACCATAGTCTCAATCAATTTTAATATATTTATAATTTTTTATAAAAAATCACATTTGCTTATCTTAACTATTAATATTTTAAATATTTCTATATACAAATTCAACAGTTATAATAGAATTATCCCTATATAGATTGAAAAAATACAGTAGAAAATACAGACAATAAATAAGAATATAGAAATAAATGTAAATAAATATAATAATAAAAGAAGAAGTATTAATACAGTTAGAATAAACTTATCAATACTTCTTCTTTTATTATCTATCTTTTAATATTATAATCTATTCATTTTTAACTTACATATTATCTCATAGCTCTCATAGCATTTAGTACTGCAATAAGTGCTACCCCTACATCAGCAAATATAGCCTCCCACATAGTAGCTATTCCTCCAGCTCCTAATGCCATAACTATAACTTTTACACCTAGAGCAAATATTATATTTTGCCATACTATCTTATTAGTCTTATTTGCTATTTCAATGGCTTTAGATATTTTACTTGGTTCATCTGTCATAAGTACCACATCTGCTGCTTCAATAGCTGCATCTGAACCTAAACCTCCCATTGCTATACCAACATCTGCTCTGGCTAAAACTGGTGCATCATTTATTCCATCACCAACAAAAGCTATTTTTTCTTTTTCTGTTCTACCTTCATACAACTCTTCTAGTCTATCTACCTTTTCATTAGGAAGTAAATTAGAGTAAACTGTATCTAACTCCAACTCTTTAGCAATGTTTTTTGCTACTTTTTCATTATCTCCAGTTAACATTACAACTTTTTTTACTCCTATTGATTTTAAACTTCTTATGGCATTTTTACTATCTTCTTTTATCTCATCAGATATAACTATATAACCTCTATACATTTTATCAACAGCAATATACACTACTGTTCCTACTTCTTTAGCTGGTGAATAGAGTATATTTTCCTTTTTCATAAGTTTTTCATTACCTGCCAATATAAGTTGACCATTGTATTTTACTCTGATTCCATAGGCTGCTATTTCCTCATAACTATCTATTGTATTTAAATCAATTTTTTTACTATAGTAGCTTAATATAGACTTTGCTATTGGATGATTTGAATTTACTTCTGCAAGAGCTGCATATTGCAATAATTCTTCTTCTGATATTCCCACAGGATTTAACTTAGTTACATTAAACACACCTTTAGTAAGAGTTCCTGTTTTGTCAAACACTACTGTATCTACACTTCTTAAAGCCTCTAAGTAATTACTTCCCTTTATAAGTATTCCATTTTTAGATGCAAATCCAATCCCACTAAAGAAACTAAGTGGTATTGATAAAACTAATGCACAAGGACAAGAAACAACTAAGAATATCAACCCTCTGTATAGCCAATCACTAAATACTTCACCTGAAATAACAAGTGGTGGTACAAATGCTATCAATAAAGCAGCTATAACTACTACTGGAGTATAGTATCTTGAAAATTTAGATATAAAATTTTCTGTTTTTGATTTTTTAATGCTAGAATTTTCAACAAGGTCAAGTATTTTTGAAACTGTTGACTCTCCAAAGCTCTTTGTAACCTCAATAGTAAGTAAAGCATTCTTATTTATAACACCTGATAAAATTTCGTCTCCTTTTTCAACTTCCCTTAATACAGACTCACCTGTAAGTGCAGAAGTGTCTAACATAGATACTCCATCTACTACTACACCATCCAATGGCACTTTTTCACCAGGTTTTACTACTATTATATCACCTATATTTACTTCTTCTGGAGATACTACTTTCACTTCAGAGTTAACTTTTAGGTTTGCATAATCTGGTCTTATTTGCATAAGTGAAGTTATAGACTTTCTAGACTTTCCAACCGCAACACCTTGTAAATACTCTCCTACCTTATAGAAAAGCATAACTCCTACTGCTTCTGATAGTTCTCCTATTAATAATGCCCCTACTGTTGCTAGAGCCATTAAGAAGTTTTCATCAAATACTCTTCCTTTTGATATATTTCTTATTGCTCTTAAAAGTACATCTCCACCTACTATCACATAAGCAACTATAAATACTATATTGCTAAATTGACTTTCAAATCCTGTTGCTGTTTGATATATACCAAAAATATATACAAGAGCTCCTATTATAAGTGGAATTAATTCTTTTTTATTTGCATCGCTCACAGTTTCTGACTTTTCAACCGTTCTAGATTTTGTTTTGTCAGAAGACTCTACTTGTATATCAAGCCCTGGTTCTGTTGAGTCTATTATTTCTTTTATTTTATTTATAACAGCATCTTCTTCAAAAGTACTTATTATGTTTACTGTAAGTTTTTTATTTACAAAATTCAAATTAGAAGATTCAACCTCTTTTAGTTTAGAAACTTTGTTGTTAATCTCTTCTGCACAATGTGCACAATTTAACCCTCCTAATATAAGCTCCTTTTTAGCTGATGTTTTGTTGGCTATTGTATTGTCTTTAGAGCTTATTTGTATATTAAGTCCTGGTTCTGTTGAATCTATTATCTCTATTATCTTTTCTATAGTATTTTCTTCATCAAAACTATTTTCTATATTTACTGTAAGTTTTTTATTTATAAAATTTAGATTAGAAGACTTAACCTCTTGTAGCTTAGAAACTTTGTTGTTAATCTCTTCTGCACAATGCGCACAATTCAATCCTCCTAATACAAATTCCTTTTTAATTATATTATTTGCTTCCATATATATTCACTCCTCTCATTTATCATTTATAAGTCTCTCTAATATGATTTAATCCACAGTCAAATATTTGACTTATATGGCTATCATCTAATGAGTAATATACCGTCTTTCCTTCTCTTCTAAATTTTACTAACCTAGCCTGTTTTAATACTCTAAGTTGGTGAGATATTGCAGAGTGAGTCATATTTAATAAACTTGCTATATCACATACACACATTTCATTTGCAAATAATGCATATAATATCTTTACTCTAGTAGTATCTCCAAATACTTTAAATAATTCTGCTAAATCATATAACATTTCTTCATCTGGCATAGTTGACTTAGCTTCTGTTACTATTTCCTCATGTATTATATTACAACTACAATCATTTATCTCTTCTCTCATTATATAATCCTCCATTATTTTAATATATGAATAACTGTTCATATGTTCATTATATGCTATTATATCTAATTTCGCAACAATATTTTTTTATTTATTTAATAATAATTAGAATGCACATATTATGGAGTTTTTTAATATATATATTATTAGAATAAGTTTTTGTAAACTTTTTTATAGTTTTTCTAGGAGGTGCAAGTTTAATATGAGTAATAAGAAAAAAAAGAACTTAGATACTAGCTACATGCCTTACTTAGACCCTGCTAATTATGCAGATTATATTACTAATGAAGAAATTCCTCAAGATGAGTTGAGAAATGACCCACAAATCCCTAGTGGTTATACAAAAATACCTAATAATCAGAATATAAGTAACATTTATCCTAATAGCGTAAATAATTATCCTAAAAGTAGTAATTCTCCAAACAACTTGCCTAACACAAATAATACATCTGGAAATATGAACTACAACACATCTACTCCAAACAATATGCCTAACAACATGAACTATAATACATCTAATAATATGAACAATATGGGTGTACCCACTAATATGTCTGGTAACATGAATAACAATATGGGTATGCCTAACAACATGTCTGGTAACATGAATAATAATATGGGTATGCCTAACAGCATGTCTAGTAACATGAATAATAATATGGGTATGCCTAATAACATGTCTGGTAATATGAATAATAATATGGGTATGCCTAATAACATGTCTGGTAACATGAATAACAATATGGGTATGCCTAACAATATGTCTGGCAACATGAATAATATGGGGTATAATATGAATAACATGTCTGGCAACATGAATAATATGGGATATAATATGAATAACATGGGTATTCCTAACTTATCATGTAATCAAAATATGCCTCCTAATGTACTTATGATGATACCAGGTGTTATATGTCATAATACAATGAATGGTATGCCTGTAGTTATGCCTAGTAATATGCCTTCTAACATGTATCCGACTCCTTATGGTTCTAGTAATATGTCTATACAAGGCATGCCACAAACTAATATTGAGGAGTTTGATGAGGAAGAAATGTAAAATATTTTTATTTTTTAAATAAATTGTATAAGACCTTAATAATTGAACATAATAGTAAATGTATTCCTCATAATATTCCCCCAATATTATTATAGGTATAAAATTTTGATTGAATATCCTTTTATTTAGTCAAAAAATATTAACATAATCTAATAAAATAAATGTAAATAAAAAATCAGATAAAATAAAATTTTATCTGATTTTTTATTTACATTTAACTTAATACTTAAAAAATATCCCTGCATATCACTATTTGTTTGATGTTTATGGAAGTAACCCACAAATCCTTGAATGGAGTAGTCAATTACATCACTTATATCTTCATTAACTATACAAAAAAACATGCTGGCGTTTTCTTCTCTTTTAGATTGTCAAGGATACATGGTCTACACTCTTTCTCATATTTTTTGGATTTATTTGGCATTTCTCAACTTAAGTTTACTAACTCTATGTTATAATGACTCTAACAAGTCATTATCTTGTTTATAGTAGGCATTATTTTGAATAAAATATGTGTATTTTACTTTTCTGGAACTGGTATGATTCTAATATATTTACAAATAAATAAAAGCTAGTAATTCTATTATAACTATCATTCATGACTCTTTAAGATTATTTTATTTTCATTATAAAACTTCATTGCTTCATCATATAACAATCATAAAATATATCTTACTCCCTATATATCTAGTAATATGTTGAGATACGGTATGCTAAAAACCAATATTGGCAAATATTATAAAAAAAAGAAATAAAATATTTTTATATAAATTGTATAAAATTTTAATAATTGACCACAATAATAAATGTATTCCTCATAATATTCCCCCAATATTATAGAAATAAATTTAAGCGAGATTAAATTCAGTTAATCTCGCTTAAATAATGTCAAAAATCATATACTATTCCAAAAAATCATCAAAGTCTATTGAATCTGACTCTGCAAAATCGTATAAAGCATTTTGCTCAAAGAAAAATTTCTCTTCAAATTTAATATATTTGCTATAATTAGACTGACTTATTTCATTAATACAATTACAATCATTATCACTATAAGTCCCTATAAAAAACTTGTTTCCCATTAAGTAATATATAGCTTTCATATCATTATTTATTATATATACATTTTCTTTAACATGGTCATTATTAAAATTAAATCTAGTAAAAAATATACCTTCATTCATATTACTTTTTAATAAGAACGGATTTTCTTCATAAAATACTTTTGCAAATTCCTCAGGTGAACTTACGCTATATACACTTACAAATTCACTCTTAGAAATTTCATCAAAAACTTCAAAATCGTACATAGGCTCTTTATCTGTTACTAGCATAGAATTGATTTTAAAACCAGTATCATTACATTTACTTATACAAAAGGCTATTTTACATGTATAATACCCATCATTATCTTCATATAAAGCCTCACTAATATACCTACCTTGTCCTTTATTACTTACTGTATTTTTAAGTAATGTACCATTGATATTTGTAATATGCATATTTGCAATCTCTTCACTTCCTGAAAAGTATCTTAAGCTTTCTCTATCCCATGCTATAAACCTCATAGTCATATAGTTTATGAATTCAACTTCCTCATCAACTCTTTTACATATTTTATTATATAATTTTTCTATAGTTAAATCTGTTTTATAATTTTTTATAATGTCAATGTATTCACATTTATCTCCTGGCAATATCTTGTTATAACAAATATTCTTATTTCCAAAATAAGATACTAAAAACAGAGATTCCTCCTCTGTTAATCCAATTCTATCTGAGCCAAATCCACCCATTAATCTTTCTTCTTCCCTATAAGCTTCTTCTTGTGTTGGATTTTTTAAACTCACATAATCCGCCAGACCTAATCCTTCTGCATCCAATAAAAAATATTGACAAAAGTGATTGTTTTTATTGTCTATCCAATTTATTATAAGACCCAAGCTCCCCATAAGTCTAGAATTTGTAACCTTTGCAAAATTAAAATTCATACAATCACGTCCTTTAAAATTTAAAATCTTTGTTTTTTAATATATAAATTATTATACATATATTTTAACAACTTAGGTATAATTTATAATATAATATAAGGAAATGATTAATTGAGGTGGTTTTTATGAAAAATATAGCAGCTTTTTTTGATATAGATGGTACTCTTTATAGGGACTCTCTTATGGTTGAACATTTTAAGAAATTAATTAAATATGATATAATTGACCAAAAAAATTGGTATAAACACGCCAGAGATACATTTATGGATTGGGATAAAAGACAAGGCAACTATGATGATTACTTACTAGAAATATGTAATCTTTATGTTGACTCCTTAAAAGGCTTAGACAAAACTTGCATTAATTTTACAAGTGACCAAGTAATTAAATTAAAAGCAGATAGAGTTTATAAATACACACGTTCAAGAATAGATTGGCATTTAAATCAAGGTCACATAGTTATCTTTATTTCTGGCAGCCCTGGGTTTTTGGTTGAAAAAATGGCTAAAAAATACAATGTAACTGACTTCTTAGGAAGTGATTATGTATTTGAAGATGATATATTTACAGGAACAGTCATACCAATGTGGGATTCTATAAGTAAAAATAACGCTATAAATGATTTTGTTGTAAAATATGATTTAGACCTATCAAATTCGTACGCTTATGGAGATACTAATGGCGATATAAATATGCTAAAAAGAGTTGGAAATCCAATAGCAATAAATCCTACAAAAGAACTTTTGGCTCAAATATCACTTAATAAGGAAATTTCTAAAAATGTTGAAATAATAGTAGAAAGAAAAGACATTATCTATTCTTTATCTACAGATGTTAATATGGTAGATATTTAATTTATATTAGCTCTTTTAAAGACTTATACAACAAAAGTCTTATTATAATAAAGGATGTCATCATTGAAGTGATATCCTTTATTTTTATTCATATTATATATTTTAGTTCATAGATGGTAAGTATCTATTTCAAATATAAAAATTGTTATTGCTAAAACATTAAAAGTTTGTATAACAACATAAAAAGACTCTGATATAAAAATCAAAGCCTTTTTTATTAAATAAACTCATACATATGTTAATTTTATTTTTATATTTCAATGTACCTTTGCAAATGTATTATTCATATAAAAATTAAAACCATTCTAAAGTAAAACATTAAGTCAGTTGTTATTTTTAAATAACATCTTTCTTAGTCTATTATTGTAATAATCTATAAAAGAACTATATACATAATCATATATTATAAAGGCTACCTCAAATGAAGCTACTATAATAATATTTATTGGAATATAAACTATTGTCCTTAATATAAAGTACAATATAACTATCATTATATTTGCAAATACTACTTTCATAAGATACTCAATATATATTGACCTATCTTTTTCTATAAAATATTTAACAATACCATATATCCCAAAAGTAAGAGAATATACAATCCATTGAGATTTACTTGCCATTACTATAAATCCTAATGCTACAGAACCTATATAAAAAGCAATTCCACTTTTAAATCCCCATTCCATTATTACAATTGATACTAAAAGCGATGCTAACCCCATAATAAACAATGTATTTACAGGAATAATATTTGTAAGAGTTAACAGTATCACATTTAATGCTAATAAAACTCCTCCATAAGCAACTTTTATACTCATATTTATCATCCTAACAACAAGATATTAAATCTCCACCAAAACATTCACAACAGGAATCTAGACACCAAAGTTTAGCGCAGTTTTCACAACAATCATCACCTAGACAGCAACAACAGTCATCACAACAACAGCAACAACATCCATCTAAATCATTACGTCTTCTTCTATTATAATTATCAGCTCTATTGTTATATTCATTTCTATATTGTGTATAACTTCTAAGTGCATCATTGTATTCTTGATTTTCAGGCTCCATGAATTTTGCTCTCTTTAAGAAGTCTTCTCCTTCTTCATAATATCCAATATTCATCGCAGAAAAACCAGTTAGATAATACCACTCTGCACATTTGTCAGTTAATGTTTTTAAAAAATCATAGGCTTTTTTAAATTCACTATTTTCCATAAAAGCTCTTGCTCTCATAAAATTTTCATTATTATAAGTATTACTGTACATTCTTTCCACCTCTACTTTCTAATATATTCATGTATCTTAAATAAACTCCAGAATAAATTATATTTTCTATTATTCCAACGTTTTTATTTAGATTTAAATTATCAATTCCCCTAGCTAAAAAACCTAATGATGTTACAATTATTTTTTTTACTTTTTCTTTTAACTCATCATTTTTATCTATATATTCTATAAAAGGATTATATCTTCCTTTCTTAAAATCTTCATCTAAATCTTCATATGCATCTAGTAAATATATATATTTACCTATATTAAAGCCTATCATTCTTAGATTTCTCTCATTTTCATCTTTTTTATATGCAAA
The DNA here is from genome assembly GCF_020662275.1 of Clostridioides sp. ES-S-0006-03. NCBI lineage: Bacteria > Bacillati > Bacillota > Clostridia > Peptostreptococcales > Peptostreptococcaceae > Clostridioides > Clostridioides sp. ES-S-0006-03. Next base: position 226,633 of record NZ_JADGMM010000007.1, on the reverse strand, counting down.
TACTTCTCCCATTATATTTCCAAAGACATTAGACACTTCATCTATATTTATATTTTTGTCCTTTTCTAACTTATTTAATTCATTTAATTGTTGCTTTATATACTCAGCTTTTTCAGGATATTTCTCATAGGCTAAGTTTAATTTGTTTTTATATATATAATATGCTAATTTATCTTTTATGCGTTTATCATCCATTAAATTATCTTCCAATTTATAATACGTTAAAAGAACATTCATACTTGCTGCATATTCGGTAATATCATTTGTTATTATCTTTTTCTTCTTAAATGGACTGACTACACACACTTCTTCTGTACTTATAGACTCTGGCTTATATACTGAAGTTAATAAGATAATTAGAAATGTTATATCGTAGTTTAAAGAAAACCTTGAGATTTCTCCATGATTTCTTTTTAGATATTTACATAACCCACAATAATAAGCTTTGTAATGGTCATATTCTCTAAATGTTAAATCCATTTTGTTTATTTTAACATATCCAAACATAAATACTCCTTCTTGTACTACTTTTTATATAATAAATTATAATTTGTATTGTAACAATCTATATCTATAAATATCACATTTAACTCTTTTATATTCTCAATACTTCTTTATGGTTTATAAAAAGTATTGTGACTTACATAAATATTTACTTTGTTATCTATAAACTCATTATATTTATTTTCTAAATCATTTATTATATAGTACATTATGTAAGTTTTTACTCTTTTTTACTTACTAATGTTATATATCCTTTTGACTTACTATGTGTTATCTCTAAGTTACTTATATCATTTAACAGTAGTATATCCTTTGCATTTGAACAAGTCATTATTTCTCTATTTTTTATTAATTATTATTATATCATTAATAAAATTATAATTCATTGTTTAGAATTATTTTTCTGATGGTTTTTATGAGTCTTTACGAATACCTACTGCTCTTAATGGACCAAGTAACGACATTCTAGCAAGTATCAGTGCCATTTCATCAGGAGATTCTTTCATGTTTTTTTCAAGCCAATATTGAATTACACCTAAGTCCGCTGAAAGTATATATTGTATAAAATATTCTTCCGAAATTATTGCCTCATCTATGTTAAAATTTTTTAATTTTTGTTTCTCAAACAAATTGATTTCAATAAATTTTTTTATTTTTCTTTCAAAGGTAGGGTCACCTTTTGGACCTAAAATAGATTTAATAATTACTGAATTTTTTCTAAAATATTCAAAAAGCTTTACCATAAATGGAAGAGGTTCATTTGAGGCATCCATGTTCATCATGTTGACTGAATCAAGGTGCTTAGTCTCTTCTTCAATTTCCTGTATTATTTCATTTTCAATTTTCTCTAACAAGTCATACTTATCAACATAATGCAGGTAGAAGGTTCCTCTATTTATATCTGCCCTTTGAGTTAAGTCAGTAACTGATATATTGTTAAATCCTTTCTCATCTATTAACTCTGCTAATGCAGACCTAATCATTTTTTTAGTACGTATTGTTCTTCTATCAACAGATACTTTTTTCATGAATTATTTCCTCGCTCTATATAAATTTTTTTAATTTTAATTGACAATTTTATATTAAATGTTTATTACTTAACAATTTAAATATTATTGTTCATTGCATAAATCAATATACATATTATAATATACATATAGATTATTAATCAACAATGTGTTCATAAAAAATAGCGAATTGATTTGAAGTAAATGTTTAATATGACCTAAAATTTCGCCTTTATATGAATACATTATAGGATATCTTAAGAATAAGTATTAATGGAGGATAAAAATGAACAATTTAGATAAAAACAATGTTAATGAAGTTTTGGATATGCTATTAAGAACTCGAAGATCCATAAGAAGTTTTACAAAAGAAGTACCTTCAAAAGAACTGGTTGAAAAAATAATTGAAACTGGAAGACTTGCACCTTATGCAATACTTGCAGTAGCAAAACAAACAGATTTCAGACATTTCTTTGTTATCTCAAATAACAGTTTACAAATGGATAAAATAAAAACTATTCTTATTGATGTTATTAAAACTCAAATATCAACCCATGAGAAGAAGGCCGATAATGACATAGCTCTACAATCCTTCATTACTTCTTTAAAGATGCAAGTTAAAAAAGGGGTTCTTGGTGTAGGGTCAGCACCTTATCTTATTATTGTGGCAGAACGTCGTGGAATACCAGCCATAGAACAAAAGTCATTATCTCATGTTATGCAGAATATGTGGCTTAAAGCAACTGCTTTAGGATTAGGTTTTGAACTTGTTAGTGTAATAGGAAGATTAAGTAATAATAAAGATTTTTGCGATATTTTAGGAGTACCAACAGGTGAATATGGCTTTGATGCCTGTACAATTGGTTTCCCTACAACATCTGTAATTAAGGAAGGCAGAGCCATTCCTCATCCATCAATAAAATGGATATAATAAATAATATTGAAAACCAAATATTTATAAACTATTCTTACATATTTTTAATAATAGATGACATGCTGTTTCTCAGAGGAATCTATAATTTAACTGAGCCTAAGATAATCAAATTAATTACAAACAAAGAATAAATATAATAAAAGGACTTATAAATTATAAGTCCTTTTATTGAGCCTGAAATTAAATTCTTTTCCTTCAACTCTGGTAAATAACTTTCCTGTATTTCTTTTAAAGTATATGTATATCCACCATAATCAATTATTTTTACTTTTGTCTGTGTCTTAGAATTAGTCGTTCCTATGGCTCTCAATATATATTTATACTAATTCATACAATTCAATCTTACTTACATTAAGTTAATTTTTAAATAATTGGAGTATATTCAAAACTGCCTAAAGTATCTTTTAATTCCTTTTTTGCTTTATCTACAATAGATTCATCAAGCATTACATCATTTATTGAACATGCTATAGATTTTGATGCTAACAACATCGCTTTAAATCCCATGTCAGAACCTGCACTAGCGCAAGATTGCCATGTATGAGCAGAAATACCAATAGGCCAAACTGAACAAGAACATTGTGCTGTGGGAGTTATGTAACTAACATCTCCAATATCTAATGATAGTGATATACAGTTATTATGAGTAAAGGTATCATCTGTAACTTCATCATGTAGATTCATCTTAGTAATCTCCTTGTTTCCACTTAATACACTAGACACATTAATTCTTTTATCTATAGAAACTGTTTCAACTAATTTTTTTGCAAAATAGTAGTCATCTTCATCATACTTTTGTACTCCTATCAATTTCATGTTTTTTGATAAAACATCTGTTAATATTGTATTTGGAATATAGTCATATACTCCACTTACAATATTATATTCCATACTAGTACCAGTCATCAATGCTGCTCCTTTTGCTATATCAACAATTCTGTCAAATATATCTCTTACATGCTCCATTTTAACGCCTCTTATGTAATACCATACTTCTGCAAAGTCTGGAACTATGTTTGGCATTTTTCCACCATTAGTAGTTACATAATGAACTCTACAGCTATCAAATATATGCTCTCTTAAATAGTTACAGCCTATGTTCATAAGTTCCACTGCATCAAGTGCACTTCTTCCGTTATAAGGAGCTTGTGCTGCATGTGCACTAACACCCTTGTATCTAAACTTTACAGAATAATTAGCAAGAGTTGGAATTCTTATTGGAGTGTTTATATCAAATGGATGCCAACTAAATGCACAATCAATTCCATTAAAGAAACCTTTTTTTATCATTAATACTTTTCCTGACAAATCTTCTTCTGCTGGACATCCATAATATTTTATAGTTCCTTTCAATTTTTTTAGTTTGATTAGTTCCTTTATTGCAATTACAACTCCTATTGAACCCGTACCAAGTAAATTATGTCCACAACCATGACCCGCACCACCATCTGAAATAGGTTCTTTTGTAATGGATACTTTTTGAGACAAACCATCTAATGCATCATATTCACCTAAAACTGCTATAACTGGCTTACTTTCTCCATAGCTAGCTACAAATGCTGTATCCATATCCTCTAATTCATCTACACTAAAATCATGTTTTTTTAAATATTCTTTTTGTAAGTTTGAAGCATAATATTCTTTATATTGAAGTTCTGGATTTTTCCATATTTTATCTGATATATCTCTTAACTCTCCTTGTATTTTATCTATATAATCCATTATAAATTTTTTATTTAAATCATTTATATTAACCATATTCTCCTCCATAAGACTAATAATTATATTATTTGATTATATAAAATAATTATTTTTTAAATAGCTTCTATATTATAATCATTTTATATAAGAAAACCTCTTGACTTGTAAATTACACTTTATCAAGTAAGAGGTCTTTTAAATTTATAAAATTTTTAGCATGTTAACCAATCAAGCATATTAACCCATAATTTATTATAATATTTCCAATCAGTAAATTCTCTTGGACCCCAATGAGGTGCACAATCAGAACTAAAGATAGCAGATTTTCCTTTTCCAAATTCGCCAACAGCTACAAATGGGTCTCCTCCAATAGTCGCTAGCACAGGACAATTATCTTTAGCTATTGTCTTATTATATCCTAAAAACTGTGGCCATTCCTTTGGTATATCTTTTAAAACTGGATGTTCAGAATCAACAACGACTGGAGTTATTCCTGCTGGTTTTTCAACCCTATCATCTTTATCTATCATTGTTATTGGCAATACATCTTTGATAGCAGTTTCTCCAAATCTAGCTTTTGCATCTATACCTGTAAATGACATATATCCACCTACCATGATTAATGCTCCACCGCTATTTACATACTCTTTAACTAACTCAAGTCTATCTGGTTTACTATTACAATCTATAAATGTACTATTAGATAATAAGAATGTATTAGAACCTATATCAGATAATATTATACAATCATACTCATTTAACTCTTCCAATTTATATGGAAAACTGTCTGCTGCTACATGTGCAGGCATATGAACTGCTTCATATCCTCCAGACTCTACTGCTTCTTTTAACCATTTTACTGCTTCTTCATAATGTGTTGTAACAAATGTGTCAAATCCCTTTATATGAGTTATATTTTTTACCCACGATTCCCCTACTATTAATACTTTTTTCATCTATATATTCCTCCTACTTTTATAAGTTTAATATTAGACTGGCATACATAAGTATACTGTCTAAATACTCTTGAATTTCAACATACTCATCTATTGAATGACATTGTTCTATTGAACCTGGCCCTAATATTAGTGTTGGGATTTTAGCTAAGTTTTTCATCAGTCTTGCATCATTTCCAGCCGTTGACCCCTTTATATTTAGCTTTCTTTCTAAGGTTTCTTCTAATATCTTTTGAGTATTAACTATAAATTCAGATTGCTTGTCCATCTCAAAACCTAATCCTGATTGATATATATTTATCTCTGGTTTATTATCTTTAAGCCACAAATCTCCATCAGCTCTTGTCATTATAACCTTAGTTATATCTTCCACAACTTGCTCATAACTCATTGTATTTGGCAAGAAATGTACACATAAATTAAATACACATTTATCTGGTACAGTAGAACCTGCTGTTCCACCATTTATTACGCCTAGATTTATTGTAGGTGGAGGTAATAAAGCATGTTTATACCTCATAAGCCAATTATGTTCTAACTCTTTTATATCTTGGAGTAATAACATTGCCTTTTCTATAGCATTTACACCTTCCCACTTACTTCCACAGTGGAGAGATACACCTTTAACTTCAACCTCAAAGAATACAAATCCCATATGTGCAATTATTATGTCCTTCTCTGATGGTTCACAAATTACACAGTAATCTCCATCAATTCCATTCATAACTGCATTTATAGTTCCATTTCCTCCGCCTTCTTCATCTACCACCGACATTACCTTTATATTGCCAGGTATATTTAAGCCACTATCTTTTATAAGTTTTACAGCTAATATTGAAGCCATTAGACCAGATTTCATATCTGCAGTTCCAAGTCCATAAAGCTTCCCTTTATCTTCTGTAGCACAATATGGATTATATCTCCATTTTTTTATATCACCAGGTGGCATAGTATCTACATGACCATTAAAAACTATTGTCTTACCAGGCAAATTATCACTGTACTTACATATTAAATTATATCTATCATCATAATTGTGACCTAGATTACCTTCTTTATATATGTCTTTTGCCTTTTTAATTAAATCTTCGCTCATTTCTTGCCTATTTACACTAAAACCTATGGAATTTGCAAGTTTTTCAATATATTCTTGACCTTCCTTTTCAAATCCACCTAGTATTCCATGACCTACATCTTCGGTTTTGATACTTACAAGCTCTTTTAAATAGTCTATATATTCTTTTTTATTGCTATTTAATGTATCTAAGAGAATTTTTTTCATATTTCCTCCCAAGATTTATTTTCACATTTAAGATTTCAAAGTTAATATCCTCTGCTTAAATTACAATCTTTCTTTTTATTTAATACCTATCCTTTTTATTTAGCACCTATGCAAAACTAATAATTCTTATAGCTTACTAGTTAAGTAATATTTATTATTTTACTTTAGCTGATTTTTTTAATTTTATGTTATTTATCCATATAGCAAATAACATTACCAAACCTTTTATAATCATCTGATTATATGAAGATACACTCAATAGGTTTAATCCATTTCCTAATATTCCTATTATTCCAACACCTATACATGTACCTACTATAGAACCAGAACCACCCATCATATTAGTACCTCCAAGCACAACTGCTGCTATAGCATCCAATTCGGCTCCATCTCCAACAGTTGGTGAACCTGATGCTAAACGTGAAGATAATATTATTCCAGCTAAAGCTGTTAATAATCCAGCTAAGGCATATACTTTAACTATGACTTTATTTACTTTTACTCCACATAGTCTAGCTGCTTCTTCATTCCCACCTACAGCATGTACATGGCGTCCAAAATCAGTTCTTTTTAAGAGAAAATGTCCTGCTATTACGACTATAATCATAATTATAACTGGTATTGGTATTGGTCCAACATATCCTCTACCAAGCATCTTAAATGCATCTGTGTTTACTGATATAGGTCTCCCTCCTGTAAACACAAAGCTTGCTCCACTTATTATTGTCAACATAGCTAAAGTTACGATAAATGGTGGTAATTTTTGTGTTGAAATAATTGCACCTTTTATGATACCTAGTATTGTTCCAATTGCTAATGCCAGTAACATACCCACCCATACAGGTGCATTGTAATTCACTACTGTTGTAGCCCAAAATGTACCTACTAAAGCAATTACTGCTCCTACACTTAAGTCTATTCCTCCTGTAATTATTACAAAAGTCATCCCTACTGCAAGAATTGCATTTATTGATATTTGTCTTCCAACATTAATTAAATTATCTAAAGTTAAAAAATTAGATGAAGCTACACTCATTATTATAAAAATTATTACAAGTCCTATAGCTGCACTCCCCTGGTCTTTAAATACACTTGTTAATTTTGATAATAATGGAGATGAAGCATTTTCTTTATGCTTAGTTATTGAACTCATTAATTTTACCTCCAAAAGCCAATTTTAATACATTATTTTCAACCATTTCTTCACCTTCTAAAAAGCCACTTATATGACCCTCTCTCATAACCATTATCCTGTCACTCATTGATATCAACTCTGGTATCTCTGAAGATATCATTATGATACTTACGCCATCCTCTACCAAGTCACCCATTAGATTGTATATTTCTGCTTTAGCATTTACATCTATACCTCTAGTCGGTTCATCCATAATTAATATGTCTGGTTGTAATAAAAGCCATCTGGCTATTATAGCTTTTTGTTGGTTACCACCACTTAAGCTCTGTATAACCTGATTCATATGTGGAGTCTTTATTTTTAAAGCTTCTATGTATTTTTCTAAAACTTCTTTTTCTTTTTTTCTATCTATAACTGATTTAAATTTAGATACTTTCTTTAATCCTGCCATAGTTGTATTTTCTTTGACACTCATCTGTAAAAATAATCCAGTGCCCTTTCTATCTTCTGTTATCAAACCTAAACCATTTTCAATTGCATCCGATGGTGTTTTAAATTTAATTTCTTTATTATTTAAATATATTTTCCCAGAACTATATGTTCTAAGTCCAAATATAGCCTCTACGATTTCACTTCTCTTGCTTCCAACTAATCCACCTATTCCTAAAATTTCTCCTTTTCTTATATTAAAGCTGACATTATTAAAAACATTGTTTTTAGTTAGATTTTCTACCCTCATAATTTCTTCTTTGATTTCTACCTTTCTTTTAGGGAAAAATTGGTCTAATTTTCTATCTATCATTAAATTAACTAATTCTTCCTCAGATGATACTTCTTTGGTATTCAAAGTCGAAATCGTTTTCCCATCTCGCATTATAGTTATTCTGTCACAAATCTCAAAAAGTTCTTCCATTCTATGAGAAATATATATTATACTAACTCCACTACTCTTTAAATCATTTATAAGTCTAAAAAGTATCTCAGTTTCTTTTTTACTTATTGAAGATGTTGGCTCATCCATTATCAATACCTTAGTTTCTGATGATAAAACTCTTGCTATTTCAACCATTTGCTTTTGAGCTATACTAAGTTCTTTGACTAAGCTACTTGGATTTATATCTATTCCCATATTGTCAAAAATCTTTTTAGATTCTTCATTCATTTTTTTATCATTAGTTAAGACCTTGCCATTTATTTCTTTTCCCATAAAAATATTTTGTGCTACTGTCAATTCATCAAATACTGTTAATTCTTGATATATGGCATTTATACCTATTTTTTTAGAAATATCTGGTGATATATTTTCTATCTCTTTTCCTTCAAAAATAAATTTACCAGCAGTCTTTGCATGTGCACCAGTTAAAATCTTTATCATTGTTGATTTACCAGCACCATTTTCACCCAGTAGTGCATGAACTTCGCCATGAAATAACTCAAAATTAACATTATCCAACGCCCTAACTCCAGGAAATTCCTTAGCAATATTACTTAACTTTAGAATTATATTACTCATAATGACACTCCTTTTTAGATAGGATTTCTTTTAAATAATCTTATTTTTTATTAATTCTTAAAGTCTTTTATATTTTCTTTATCATAAAGTAAGGCTGGTACTGGTATATTTTTCTCTACCTTTTCACCTTTTATAGCCTTTACTACTGCTTCTACTGCCAAACGTCCCATTTCTTTAGGTTGTTGCTGAATCATAGCAAGAACAGTTCCATCTGTTATTCCAGTTGCTGCTTCATCAGTTAAATCAAATCCTACAATCTTAACATCCTTATTTTTTGCAGATTCAAGTGCAGCTTTAGCTCCTAATACACTATTTTCAGCTGTTGCATATATTATATCTACATTTGGATTAGATTGAATTAAGTTTTCTACAGTATTAAGAGATTCTTCTCTATCATATCCTGGTTGTGAGTTTAATATTTTAACATTAGCTGAACCTTTTAATGCTTCTTTAAACCCATCTATTCTTTGCATTTGTATTTGAGATTTTAAATCTGTTACTATTGCAATTTCTGATTTTCCACCTAAGTTTTCATCTATATACTTTTTAGTGTATTCGCCTAATTTTTTACCAGCATCGTAACTAACTGTTCCAACATAACTTGTAATATTTTCAGTATTTAATACAGCATCTACTGTAACTACAGGCATTTTTTCAAATGCTCCCTCTACAGCTGGTACTATAGCTGAATTATCTGTTCCAAGTACTATCATTCCATCTACATCCTGTTGTATAAAATCTTCTATAGCTGATGTTTGCTTAGCTACATCTTGGTCTGGGTCATTTACTATGACTTTTACACCTAGTTCTTTAGCTTTTTCTTTTATCCCTTCATCAATGTCTATAAAAAATTGATGTTGAAGAGTTATTGTAGATACCCCTATAGTTAAATCTTTCTTAGCTGAATTATCCTTCTTTTCTGATTTACCTGGTCCATCCATTGAACATCCTGTTAACATTCCTACTGCTAGTGTTGCAACAATTCCTAAAGATAAAATTTTTCTCATAATTACCCTCCATTTTTAATAGTTTTAGATTTGAACAATTTTAATTTTTATTTATTAATATCTAAATATTTTTCAACATCTTCCCTATAAGGCATTCCAGATTGAGCACCTAATTTTGTTACAGATAGTCCTGACACTACTACAGCATACCCTACTGCTGTATATAAGTCTTTGCCTTCTGTTATAGCTACTGACAATGCTCCATTAAAAGTATCACCTGCCCCTGTAGTATCTTGAACATCAACATTTATACAAGACACATGTTTTACTTCTTTACCATCATAAAATCTAGCTCCATTTTTTCCTTCTGTTACTACAAGTTTATTTGGATGTTTTTTTAATACTTCTTCTATACTTTCCTCTGTGTCAAAAACTATCTTATATTCATGTTCATTTGGTGTTAAATAGGTTACTTTTTCTATTATATCTTCATCTAATCTTATTGCTGGTGCTGGATTTAATAAAACCTTTATATTATTTTCAAAACAGAAATTTACTACATATTTTATTGTTTCTAGTGGAATCTCTAACTGTAGTAATACTATATCTGCATTCTTTATCTCTTCTTCATTCTTTTTAATTAAGTTTATATCTACTAGTTCATTTGTTCCTGGCACAACAACAATACTATTATCATTTTCACATAGTGTTATGACAGCAACACCAGAACTTTTTTGATTATTTCTAGCTATCAAATTATAATCAACTTTATTCTCTTTAAAATTTCGTATCAATTCTTCGCCTAAGCTATCTTCCCCTACACAAGATATCATTTTTACATTTGCACCTAACTTAGATGCTGAAACTGCTTGGTTAGCACCTTTTCCCCCAGGTGATGTAAAAAAGCTATTACCTAGTATTGTTTCTCCTTTTTCTGGTCTTTTATCTACAGAACATACCATGTCCATATTTACACTTCCTATGACAACTATGTTTCCCATTACGTTACTCCTTTACATATCTATTTATGCTTTTCATGCTGTTAATTACTTTCTTTAGTTGAAGCTCTTATCACTAGTTCTGCCTTAAAAATTAATTCATCAAAGGATTCTTTCTTATCTCCTCTTAAACAATTTATTAATATTTCACTGGCTTTATATCCTATATCATAAGATGGTTGTCGTACTGTTGTAAGTGGAGGACTTATTAAACTAGAAGTTTGAATATCATCAAATCCCACAACGCTTACATCGTTTGGTATATTTAATCCTCTTTCTTGAAGACCTCTGATAACACCTATTGCAATTAAATCATTTGCACAAAATATCGCATTAAAATCTATCACTTCTAATTTTTTTATAAATTCTTGGCCCCATTCAATCTTATATTTTCCTTCAAATACATAATTAGAATTGTAATCTAAATTACACTCAGTTAAAGCTTTTTTATATCCTTCTAATCTATCTATTGCTATTTCATTTTGAAGTGGACCACTCAAGTATATTATTTTCTTATTTCCAATATCTAATAAATGTTTTGTAGCTATATATGCACCCTCAAAGTTATTTATTTTAACTATGCCTTTTAAGGTTTCTTTATTCATACTTATTTTCTTATCGATTAATACTGTTGGTATTTTTATATCTTTGTAATTTGCCTCTTTCCAGTTTGTATTTGATGATGCTGCAAATATAATTCCATCTATCATTCTTTCTGATAATGTTCTTATCCCTTCATATTCCTTTTTGGCATCTTCATCTGTATTACATAAAATTATATTATAACCTTCCTCATTAGCTTTATCTTCCACACCTCTTGATACATCTGTGAAAAATGGATTTCGTATATCTGGTATAAGAAGTCCTATTGTATTTGTTCTTTTAGTTACTAAACTTTGTGCTAATTTATTTGGAACATAATTTTTTTCCTTCATTATTTTTAAAATCTTTTCTCTTGTTGCTTGACTTATATTTTCATCTTTATTATTAATGACTTTTGATACAGTTGTTTTGGAAACACCAGCCAATTCGCCAATCTCTTTTATAGTTATACTCAAGAAGTTCACCCCCACAATTTAGGAAACCGTTTTACTTAACCGGTTACCTAGATACTATCATATCTTTTTTCGCTTTGCAACTACTTTATACAAATTTTGATATTTTTCTTATTTTTCATAATATTGCAATTTATAAATTCAAATTTAATATTTATATTAATATACAAAAAAAAATTAATATACTTTTATAATTATTTAAAAGTACATTAATTAATTTAAGTAATCTTTATTAAAGTTCAAGTCCTTGTCCTATAATCATTTTTTTATCATTTTCAATTCCATTTCCTACAGTTGTTAAATAATCACCTACAATTGCAGAATTTACACCACCATTAAATCCAATTTTGTCATACCCTTTTAAAGATAGCCTTCCACCAGCATATCTTATGTATACATTAGGAATTATAAATCTAAATACTGCTGTTGTTTTTAATATTTCCATAGGCTCTAATACATCATAATTTTCCATAGGAGTATTCTTAATAGGGTTTAAAATATTTATTGGAATTGATTTGGTATTTAATTCTCGTATTTCAAAAGCCATTTGTAGTCTTTGTTCTTTACTTTCATTCATCCCAATGATTCCACCTACACATACATCTAATCCAGCCCTTTTAGCTTCTTTAATTGTTCTTATTCTGTCTTGATAAGTATGTGTTGTACATATATTATCAAAATTATCTTTAGATGTCTCGACATTATGATGATATGTAGTCACACCTACTAGTTTTAGCTTTTTAGCTTGCTCATAATCTATAATTCCTAGAGATGCACATAATTTTAAATTAGTATTTTCTCTTAATCCTTCATAGATATTTAAAATATCATTAAACTCTTTTCCTGTTATACCTTTACCACTTGTAACTAAAGAGAATCTATGTACTCCTTTACTTTCCATTTCTTTGGCTCTCTTTAAAATCTCATTATAATCTAGTAATGAATATTCTTCTATCCCAGTTTTATAATGAGATGATTGTGCACAAAATTTACAGTCTTCACTACATTTGCCAGACTTAGCATTCATTATTGTACATAAATCTACTTTTCTTCCCATAAAATATTCTCTTATTTCATTTGCAGATTTTAATAAGATATCAAAATTGTTTTTGTTATTAGTATCAATACTTATTAAATTAAGAGCTTCTTCATAATTTATTTCTTTTCCACTCAATATTTTATTTTTTAATTTGACTATGTATTTTTCCATATATCCTCCTATTTGTCAACTTATATTTTTTATATAGTTTACTTATTATATATAGTATTACATAGACAACATTTATTGGTCAACTTTATTTTATATATAGGTTTACTATTATAAAAAAAAATACTGTTCTAAAATAGTATTTGTATAATATCTTATACGTATCATTATTAAAACAGTATTTTTTATTAAAGAATCATTCTTATTAATTTATAAAACTATTCTTGTCTTAACTCCATCCAAGCTTTCCATTGTAACAACCTCTAATCCTTCATACTCTCTAAATAGCCATTTTAAATCCTTCATAGCTTGATTAACCTGACTTTTTGTTAGATTATTTATAAAATATTCTTTTCTAGTTTCCTCATACTCTTTGCTAGTTAAAAAGTTTCTTAGAAAATTAAATGCAAATACACTTGGAATATTGTTTACATTAGCTTTCTTGCTATTTTCTTTCTCATAGTAAATTTTCATAAATGCATACTCCTTTGATACTTTTAAATTTCTCTTACAATAATTATATGCATTTAAGTCCTACTATTCTTATAATTTTATTAATTCATATTCTTTATTTCCCATTCCCATTTCACACGCATAGTCTATTATTCTAGTTCCATTTACATGAGGATGCTCATGTTTAAACACATCATGACCCATTTCCTTACAAACCAAATCATAGCATGCTTGTTCAATTGCTACTGGGTCTGTTGATGCTAATATTCCTATATCATGTGCAATCGGTCTACCTGACCAAGGCACACAATCACAAAGTGGAGTCACATTCATAACAAAAGTTATATATCCTACCTTATCTTTTTTGTTTGATACTGCTCCATAAGCGTATTCTGCCATCTTTTCAACAAATACATCTGAGTCACTTTCCCATTGTATAGTTACTGCTCTAGTTGGACAGACAGTTGGACATTCTCCACATCCATAACACACATCAGAATCTATAATCGCCTTCTTATCTACTATACTTATAGCTTTTGTAGGACAAGAATTAACACATTTTCCACATCCTACACACTTCTTCTCTTTTACTACTGGTGTAACATCAGAATGTTGCATTTGCTTTCCTGCTGCACTTGCACACCCCATAGCTAAATTTTTTAATGCTCCTCCAAAACCTGCTGCTTCATGACCTTTAAAATGACTCATTACTATCATTGCAGAAGAATTATAAATTTCGCCACCTATTTTCACACTTTCAAAATGTTTTTTATCTATTTGTACATTTTCATAATTTCTACTGTACAATCCATCTGCAATTATTACTGGTGCATTTACCACTGCATAGGCAAAACCATTTTCTATAGCTGTTGTAAGATGGTCTACAGAATTTGTTCTACTCCCTGTATATAATGTATTTGTATCTGTTAAAAATGGCTTTCCTTCACAATCTTTAATCTTATCAACCACTTGTCTAACTGCTACAGGACTCATATATGTAGTATTTCCTTTTTCTCCAAAGTGAAGTTTGATTGCTACTTGGTCATTCTTTTCTATTAAATCTTTGAATCCTGCTGTATCAAATAATCTTCTTACATTGTTTGGCACATTTTTATTTTGCGAATTTGAGTATAAGTCACAAAAATATACTTTTGACTTTTCCATATCTACACCCCTTTAAAATATTTACTTGAATTAATTTTATCACTTTTAAAGTAATTTTTTAGTATATTTTACCACAATTAAAGATTCTTATCTTTATTTAATAAAAACAATATTATTTTAACTCCTTACTACATTTTTTTAATTCTTTACTAGTTTAGGCTCTATATACTATAGCATATCTTAAATAACCTATAATCACTATATTATAATCTATCTCCTTTTTTATTTTTAAACAGTTCCTTAAGGTAATAATTTAATTATTATAAAATATAATGAGTACGACTAAAACAAAAAAAAGACTTGAAACTTAAGTTCAAGTCTTTTTTACTTAGATATATTCTTATATATTACTAAGCATATTTTTACACAATACAGTGATATTTACAATTATAATAAAGATATCATTAAACTGGTTTTTTATTAAATAAAATAACAGCTGATAACAGACACACTATTGAAATAATAATTGTTACAATGATTGGAATAATAAATTCTGGAGCTGTCACTTTACCTGAAATCAAATCTATATTTTTTGATACTATGAAATTAGGTGTATAAGGTGCAATCTGTTCAGGAATAGAAATTAAACTCAAAACAAGAGTTACTACTAATACAAGTAATACACTTGCAAATGCTGGTCTAAATAGTACACATCCAAGAATTAATATAGTAATATACATAATACCAATTATCCATAAGTTAAATGCTGAAAATACAACATGATTAAGATTTGCAGTTGGCCAAAAATACATTGTATAACCATAAGTACATAAAAAGCTCAACCAGAAACCAATGGTCATAATAATTACTGCAATAGAAAATTTAGACAATACTACAGACGAACGTGACAATCCTTTAGTCAACATAATGACAAGTGTCCCTTTAGAATATTCGTTTGATAAAATATTACAAAAAATAATTAGAGTTAAACTCATTCCAAGACCAGAAATATTGCCAGAAAACTGTGTCCAAGAATCTAAAGCAGTTGGTAGAGCAGTAACTTTTAAAGTTGGGGCAAAATGAGCAATCAAGTCTGGCATAAATTTAGCAGAAAGAGGACTCATTATTCCAAATATCAAAAATAAAATAATTAGACTAAATAATTTATAATTTCTTACGTTCTCTACAAATTCTTTTTTTGTAAATGCTATGTATTCTCTCACTTTACTACCTCCAAAAATAAATTTTCAAGTGACAATTCTATTAATTCCATCTTTCTTGGACAAAGATTCATTTCTGCAAGTGTAGATATAACTGTTTGTTGTATTGATTTTATATCTTTACCATGGAAAATAATTTCCATATTAGTCTCTTCTGAATCTTTAAGTAAGGATTTAATACTACTACTAGACTTAAATGCTTGTATTTCATCATTACTTGAAAACTCCAATAAAAGTCTATCTTTTCCGTGCATACTTTTTATTTCTGAAAGTGTACCACTCAGAGCGATGCTTCCATTATTTAATATAGCAACATGGTCACAAATTCTTTCAACATCTGACAGTATATGTGTTGAAAATATTACGGTTGTTGAGTCTTTGATTTTAACCATAATATCTAATATTTCTTTTCTACCAACAGGGTCAAGTGCACTTGTTGGTTCATCACAAATAAGTAATTTAGGACGTGAAAGCAATGCTTGAGCTATCCCAAGACGTTGCTTCATTCCACGAGAAAATCCACCTATTCGTTTCTTTTCATTTCCAAGTCCCACAAGTGTCAACAACTCTTCACTTCTTAACTTTATTTCTTGTTTTGAAAGCCCTGTGATTTCTCCACAAAGAGAAAGATATTCAAGTGGTCTCATATAGTTATAAAACTCTGGAACATCAGGTAGATAACCTACATGGCGATTAGAACTTGTTCTTCCATAAGTCACCTTCTCACCAAAAACATTTATAGTTCCACTATCTGCTTCAAGTAACCCAAGCACCATTTTCATTGTTGTAGTCTTGCCTGCACCATTCTTACCTACAAATCCAAATACTGACCCTTCTGGTACAGTAAGATTTAGCTTATCTATTATCTTTCGATTACCAAAACTTTTTGATAACCCATTTATTGAAACAATATTCATCATTCATCACCTCTTCCTATAGTGAAATATAAAATTGGACCTATTATACTTATAAATAGCACTAAAATAATCCATATTGCCTTATTACCAATTTTATAATTTGGATGTTTTATTATATGAATAAGTGCAGTAATTACAAGTATTAAATTTAAAATAATAACAGGAAGTAAAAGTGGTAGATATTCCATTAAATTTTCCATAATCTTATTCCTCCAATAAAGATAATTTTTCTATAAGAAATCTGTATTCCTTGTTCTCATTTAATACAGAGAACATAGGATTATTCTTAATAGCAGCAACAATACCTGCCTTTACAATTGTATCATCACGTGTGATACCTGTTCCAATCTCAGAAATCCAGCAATCAATATGATTAAAAAAGTCATCACTATGTAGCATAATTGGATATATATCACTTATTGCCAAATCTACATATCTTTGTAACGACTTAATAGCTCCTTTAGTATTTCCATGTATTAAATTCATTTGTATCTGAGTCAAATATACAGAAAACATAACACCAGGAGATAATTCATTAAGGTCAAATGTATCTGAAATTATTAAAATACGTCTTTCTATTTCTTCAATTTGTGATTTATCTGAGTTTTGCAGAAGTCCCACTAAATCTTGAACTAATAATGTAAGATTCTGATATGCTCCAATCTGTAACGTTTCATTAGCTTCATTAGTTTGACCATTCATCATTTGTCCCTGTGCAAGAAGTATGCTTTCATTTACCATGGGAAAATTGCTATCTTGAAATAAATCAATAACTTCTATAGGTTGATTTAACAAGATATAACAAGTTGCCTCCATACCTTTTGACTGACGACAAATTTCTATATCATCACTTGTTTCTCGTATTCGAATAAAAATTTCTAATGCTTCACTAATTAATAGTTCACGTTTTTCTTCATCTACAAGGTCATAATGATTAATTATCAAAATACCCATCTGATAAATCAAAGGAAAGCATGAATAATATTTTTTTATGGTTTCTCTTATTTCATCCATAACTTCATCAAATGGTTTAACAGTAAAATCTTTACACAATCGCTGATATAGTTTATTAATATCTTCCTTAATCATTTGTGGTTCGTAGCAAATTAATTCATCAACTGTAATGTTGAAATATGTCGCGAGTTGTGGTAAAAAAGTGATATCAGGATAACTTTGCCCAGTTTCCCATTTAGACACAGAAGCTTTAGAGATACCTATATAATTTGCAAGTTCATCTTGTGTAATTCCTTTTTCTTTACGCTTTAAAATTAGTGTTTTTGCAATGTTTAATTCATTCATATCAACGCCTCCTTTGTATAATTATATCCTTAAATACATAAACCTAACAAGCGATTTGAAGTTGACTTTTGATGAAAAAATCAACCATAGAGAAACAAATAAGCAGGTATCTTAGATACCTGCTTAAATATATTTTTAAATTCAATTTATATAATTTTTTATTTATCATGTTTTTTAAACGTCTTGTATAAAATATCTTTTAATATAAGTACATTATTCTCATTGCTCATCCTGTATTCCTTTTCAAATCTTGAATATAATTCTTCAATAGCTATTTGATACTTTTCTATCCCTTCTATGTCAACATATGTTTCTAAAATAGGATACTTAGAGCTCCATGCTTTTGTCCAGTCAACATCCTTACTAATATTATCAGTTACATCTTTAGAACATAAATTACTTTCATCGATTAAGTAATCATAAGTAATATTAAACAGCTTTGATATATTTTTTATATTTTCTAAGTCTGGCTTAGCTTGCCCTAATTCCCACTTGCTAATAGTTTGTCTAGATACATTTAGTCTTTCAGCCAACAATTCTTGAGAATAATTATATTTCTTTCTTAGTTTTGTAATCTTGTCTTCTAAATTCATATATTAAACTCCTTTCAAGGTAAAAATAATTATATTTCAATTATAAAGTATTAAACTCAATGATTCTACAAAGCAAAGTTTGAAATATGTAAACTTTAGTTTACATACATGATGAATCATTCTATATGAACAATACTAGTATTAATATTTAATTATAGATTTTTTAATAAAAATTAATTATTTATTCTTAAATAATAAAAAAGGCTTGTATTGTAGTTAACTCCAAGTAGTATACTCTATTTAAGAATTGAGTAAAACATAATGAGTTTTATGTAGAGATATTGTACAGTTTATAAATCATATCATACTAAAAAGGAAATAAGGGAATTGTTTTCTAAACTTACAGGTGTTAATGTTGATGAAAGCCTATATTTAATACCACCATTTTATACAGATTTTGGAGAAAATATAAGAGTTGGAAAGGATGTATTTATTAACCATGCTTGTACATTCATGGATAGAAGTGGAATTACGATTGCAGATGATGTACTGATTGGACCTTAAGGTAAATCTTATAACAATAAACCCTCCTTTAGAGCCCTCAGAAAGACATTCCACTGTATCTACACCCATAGTTATAAAGAGGAATGCTTGATTAAGTGCAGGAGCAATGATTATGCCAGATATTACAGTAAGTGAAAATACTGTTGTTTCTGCAGGAGCAGTAGTCACAAATGATGTACCTCCAAATACTGTGGTTGCAGGTATCCCTGCTAAGATAATAAAAACTGTATGTTAGATTCTAAGTTTAAATTTGGTTATTAGTTCAATAGAATATTATTATAGTATTTCAATAAAAAAGACATTTTTAATTTAATTAAGTTTGTCTTTTTTTATTGATTTTTATTATACTCATTTCAAGTTTTATTGTCAAAGTTCTTGACAAGTAAACTTGTCATAAGTATAATAAAAGTACCAAGTAAACTTGGCATCCAAATAGGAGGTATCTTACATGAATAAAGAAGAAATTTTAAGTAAGAGTCGTCAATCCACTAAAGATGAAGGCTTAGAGTATATTGAAAATAAAGGCAGAAAAATAGGATATTCAATTTTCATATGTGTCTTCGCTTTCATTGTAATATTTAACGCCTTTATTGGACAAAAGAGTGATGCAGTATCTGCTTTATTTTGGACATTTGGTCTTGCTGAAAATATAGCAAAATACCAATTCACACATGAAAAAAAGAATTTAATTTTGGCTATTGGTTTCTTAATTACAACTATATTCTCATTAACTAATTTTGTTTTATCATCATTAAGGTAAGCAATATGAATGAAGAATTAATATTAAAAAATCACTTAAAAATAGCAAGAACAGAGAAAAAATTATCTCAAAGTCAGCTAGCTGAAATGGTCGGCGTGTCAAGAAACACTATTAGTTCAATAGAAACAGGTCAGTTTAATCCAACAGCAAAATTAGCACTTATTTTATGTATAGCTCTAGATAAAAAATTTGAAGATTTATTTTACTTTGAATAAAATGTATTGTAGTCATAAAATATAAAAGAAACCATAGTTATTGTATATTTTATTCACTTCTAAAACTCAAAATAAAAAGAGTTAAATAAATAAATAAAACAAAAAGAGTAAATGGTTAGATATTTATTATCTTATCACTTTACTCTTTTATTTATTTTAAAGTCTTATACATCTCTTTAATACCCTACATTCCATATTCATTAAAATAACTCCTATTTTCAAAAACCTCATTTTTAAATCCATATGTTGTCTAAATATAAAATAAATATACAGGTACCTTAATAAATATGTTGCAAAATTATTAAGGTACCTGTATAATATATTTCATAAGGTGCCTTATCATTATAAATCATATTATTTAGGAGGATAACATGGAAAATGAAAAATCAAACATTAAATATTTAAAAGAAGAACCAATAAAAAAAACTATTCTTTATTTATCTATTCCTATGATGATAGGAATGTCAGCTGGAACTATCTATAATGTAATTAATGCCTACTTTATAGGTTTAGTTCATGACACAGCTATGCTTAGTGCAATAACATTGGGACTCCCTATATTTACAATTCTAATGGCTTTTGGAAATATGTTTGGCGTTGGTGGTAGTACATTCATAACTAGGCTAATTGCACAAAATAATAGTGATGAAGCCAAGAAAATTGCTGGATATACTTTTTATGCAAGTATTATAACAGGTCTATTGATAGGTCTAATTGGCTACTTACTAATGAATCCTATTATTAGATTATTAGGTTCCGATATGACTACATTTGAATATACAAAACAATATGCAATTACACTATTTGTTGGCGGATTTTCTATTATATTGAACTTCTCTCTTGAACAAATTGTAAGGTCTGAAGGTGCATCAAAAGAATCTATGTATGGTATGTTTGTAAGTGTAATAGTTAGTATCATATTAGATGTTTTATTTATACTAGTTCTTAATATGCATGTGTATGGTGCTGCATTATCAATGATACTTTCTAACATTGCATCTAGTGCTTATTATGTTTGGTATTTAAATGTTAAAAGCGAGAACCTTAGAGGGTTTTTACATTACATAAAAATCAGCATAAACAGTCAAGTTGAAATATATAAAGTTGGTGTATCCCAATTAATCCAATGCTCTTTCTTAATTGTGACTACATTATTATCCAATAACTACTCTATGCAATATGGAAATAACATAGTTGCTAGTTTTGGTATAGCACTTAGAATTGCTCAAATTCCAGAATTCTTTGTTATGGGTATTGTTTTAGGTGTAATGCCACTTATAGCATATAATTTTTCTAATAAGAATATACCTCGTTTAAAGGAAAGTATAAAGTATTCTGCTTTATTCATATTTGTAATCGCAGTTGTATTTTCAGGAGTTGTTTATATATTTAGAACCCAAGTAATACAAACATTCTCAGTTGATACGTCAGTTATTGAAATAGGAACGTATGTATTGGTAGCTATGTTAGTATCTGCCTTATTCAATGGAGTTACATCTTTATTTATGACAATATATCAAGCATCAGGAAAAGGCATTGAAACAGGTATAATGTCTATAAGCCAAGGTGGATTGTATATACCTATAGTAATATTGCTTAATTATTTTTATGGACTTGATGGGCTAATATGGTCTATGACAGTAACAGAAATTATAACATTTTTAATAGGTGCAGTTTTATATATACCTTATAGTATAAAACTTAAAAAGGCATCAACTAAAAATAAAGTAAGTCTTATATAAGATTTACTTTATTTTTAATTTTAATGTTAGTCAATACAAATTATTTTATTATATGTAATTATTAATATATTAATCAATTTTATTAAAAATAACAGACTTCTCTTTTAAAGAGATTTTTCCTACTTGATATCCATATTCATTTAATTCTTTTTTATATTTTAAAAACGAATGGTCTATCTCTATTCCTGCAATATCTTTTATTTCTTCAAAAGTTAATTTAAATGATTGATTACCATTTTTCTTGACATATTCCCATAAAGAACTATATTTGCTCATTTTATATCACTCCTTTTAAAATTATATCTTATCTATTAGTTTATATTCTATCACTATTAATTTATAAAGTTATGCTACTTATTATTTATATGAAAAAATATACAAATAATAAGTAGCAATTTTTTATAATTATCATATTTTCTTCATATTTAAGAAAAGTCACTCATAGTTAAAATATTTTTTTTAAGAAAGTTTACTTCATCAGAAAACAAATTTTAATTGTTCTTATTTTTATTATGTAATTATTCAAGACAATATGTCATTGTTGAAATACAACTCTAATAACTAAATATTTTTATACATTCACTATTTAAAAATCTTTTTTATTGAATTTAAGTTAAATTTATCGACATTTCAGTAATAGCGTTTTCTTCATTTTCAATATGAATGTAGATTCTATTATAATTAAAGCTCTACATCAATCTTTTTACCACTCATTGAACAACAACTAACTTTTGCCTTATCAATAGAAAATATTTCAAACTTACCGTCTCCTACAGAGTACATCTGACCTAAACTTGGCATTATTTCAAGTGCCTTAGCTTGTGTTTCTTTTGATGTAACGAATACTGCTTCACCCAAAATACGTAGAGTATTAAGTTTTTGGTCTATACAGCAAAGCTCAACCTTTGGATTAAAAATAAGTTGCTTAAACATATCTTTTTGATTAGATGTGCAAAATGTAAGTTTGCCATCATATTCCATAGCAAATCCTAGAGGACGCACATGTGCTTGATTGTTCTCATCAGCTGTTGCTAAATAATAAACTCCTGCTTTGTTCAAAAATTCTAATACTTTCATAATTTTTACACCCCTTTTAAATACTTGTATTAAGGATTATCCTTTGATATAATTTTAATATAAAATAAGAAAAAAACAAGTATGCAGTTTTTTCTGATAAAGTATAAAAAAGATACTATTGGAATTGAGGAGTGAATTAAAATGAGTTTGTATAATAAAAATAATATAACTGAAAATGCTGAAGAATTAACTTGCCCTATACGTTACGCATTAGATATTGTTGGTGGAAAGTGGAAATTGCCTATTATATGTATGTTAGCAGTTGATAATCCAATTAGGTATAGTAGTATAAAAAGAAAATTAGATGGAATTACAAATACTATGCTAGCTCAATCATTAAAAGATTTAGAGTCTGATGGTATTGTTCATCGTAAACAATACAATGAAATTCCTCCAAAAGTTGAATATACATTAACAGATAAAGGTAAAAGTATTGTACCTATTTTGCGACAGTTTGCTAATTGGGGCGCTATTAATATGCAGGAGAAAAACACATGCGGACTTAATTGTAAGGAATGTCGAAAAATAACTTAATCATATAATATACAATCATTACAAACTTTTTTTTAGTTCTTTAATAATATATAAAAATATTTTTGTTAGTTTTCAATATTTGCTATATATATTTATTTCTATATAAAATTTGTTATTATATATAATTTTAAAATTTAAGATAAGGGGAATTAATATGTCAAATAATATTAAAATAATAAAAAAAGAAATAAACTATTTCTTATTAATAAATTTTTTACTGATTGCTTTTACATCAATATTTTTATTTTTGTCAATATCAAAACCAAATAACAGTGAACTTATATCAAGCTTCGCTGGATTATTTATGTATATTCCTGCATTTTCAGCAATTGTTGTCCTAAAAAAAGTTTCTAATTACAAGTTTGATTCAACAGTGGATAAATTTTTAAAGTTTTTTGCTATAACTACAATTGTGAGAATAGTAATATCTATAGCTGAAACATTTTTAATGCATAGTAGTATTATTTCTTCAACAATAGATACATTAACATCTTTTTATCTTTTAGCAGTTGTTCTTTACAATGAATTTCAATTTGAAGTTTTAAATTTATCTTTAAGTAAAAATTTCAAAAAAGTTTTAGGCATTCTATTAATATTCTTGATATTAATTATAGTTAGAAATATTATTGATAAAGAAAGTTTATCAATTAATGTTGTAAATAAATTTGTCACAGTATTTATAAATATAATTATAAATTTATGTTTTGGTTTTAATTTATTTTTTGGAGAAGAATTTGGATGGAGATACTTTCTTCAACCTAGACTACAAAAGATTTATGGCAAAAAATTTGGTGTATTAATTTTAGGTTTTATATGGGGAATTTGGCATTTGCCTCTTTGTGTCACTTTGTACAGTCCCGAAACCCCATTTTATTGTGTTATTTCTCAGATAGCATATTGTACCTTTATAGGAATATTTTTAGGATATACCTATATGAAGACCAAAAACCTTTGGGCGCCAATATTAATCCACTTAGTAAATAACACTGTTTCTATTATACTTGGAGGAAGTATTGAGTCTATATTTACATTAGAATCACTATTATGGAGTATTCTAGTTGATGCTATATTGTTTTTACCATTCTTATTTACTAGAGAGTACAAAACTAATAACTATGATGAAAGTTCTAACTAGTCTATAAATACATAAATCTCTAGACATAGAGGCTTTTTATATTTGTCCATAATATTGATAAAATACCTGTTTTAATATATAGAAGAATAGTCCTTATGGTATTAAGTAAAATAAAATTACTTTTTATGTAAATTTTAATAATTTACTCATTTTAAAAACCACTTTTCATTAGATGTAAAAAAGTGGTTTTTAAAATAATATTTCTACATTTAATTTTTAGTTCATTCTTATCTAAAACAGATTATTATATATTTATATCAATCTAAAAATATCCATTTTATGTTTTATGGTATAATAAAAATAATACATATCTTACTTTATTTTAAGTAAAATAATTTCTTAGTTTAATTTATATAGAACAGTTAAATTGGCAAAAATCAATCTAATAAAGGACTTCATAAATTTAAATATGGATATAGAAGTAGCTCTTCAAAATCTAATCGTTATTTTACATTTTGTGGTATAATAAAAATCAAGAAGGACTATACTTTATTGTTGTAGAGTAGAGTCCAGAAATTATTGATTATTCTTTTTGAACTTAACTTTTAGTTCAAAACTAAAGCTACTCTTTCGTGAACTGTACCCACTGTTTTATACAGTTAAAACATGTAAAAATAGGTTTTGCATTTGGATATAGTTCTATTGCTTTATCAAAAGTTTCGAACACCAAGTTATTGTTATTTGATTTTCCAATAACATATGAAATTATACTTCTATCGCCTAAATCTAGAATTGCACTTAAATAGACCTTCATCCCATTGGTTAATTTAAATTCAGTTACATCTGTTAACCATTTTTAAGAGGTTTTATCTGCACTAAATTTTCTACTTAATACATTTCCAGCAATTACTTCTAGTATACATTTAACATAACTGAATTTCTTTTTTCTACAAACAGACCTTAGACCTACGGCTCTCATTAGTCTGTACACTCTCTTGTGATTGACATAAGTTTATACTCTCGGTTTAACTGCAGAGTCATCCTTAAAGAGCCAAAAACCCCATTCTTTTCTTCATATATCTTAGTTATCAAAGCTGCTAATTTAATGTTTTCAAGTTCTAAATTACTTTTATATCGATTGAGCCATTTATAGTATGTTTACAAAAATTTTTAGTTTAAATTATAATTTTATAAAAAACTAAATAATTTCAATATTACAATTAATAGATGATAAAATTAAAACTATATTGTTTAGAAAAATAATTAAGAATTTGAAATGGTGTATCTACCATATTATATTTTAAATATTTTTTAAAAGTTAATATATAAAAACAGGATGAGTATATAAGTCACCCTGTTTTATATATTAAACTCTAAATTTAATAAGCTCAAGTGTGTCATTTAATGCTGACATACTATCTATTTGAATCATTAACCACTTACTTCCATTAAAGAATTTTATCTCATTATACAATTGCTTTATATAATCACAACAAGTATTAATAAATAAGTCAACCTCAACTCTATTACTTTCATTTACAATGACTAAAGCTTTGAAGGAACCTTCTTGAGGATATAAGGTACATAATGACTTTCCTCTTTTTTTGTATTTTACATTCCAACCTCTTTGCATTGAACATTTGCTATATTCAAGCTTAGGCTCTACATCATAAGTTGAAGTCAAAGCATTATTTAGATTGTCCCATAATGGACTATTTATAAACGCTTTGATTTGTTCAGGTGTTGGTTTATTATCTTGAAAAAACATATCTTGCCAATCCATATTCATCACCCTTTCTATTGTTCAATAGACACTGGAATAGTCCAATGTTCCATATATGCCACTTCAGGTGTAGTAGGATAATACATTTCAATCGCAAAATCAGTGGCTATTAAATTATGATTCTTCATCCATCTTTCCATAAACTTATCCGCTTTAAAAACAGCTGAATCAACTAACTCATTAAAATTTTCTGCTTCAAATCCACACACTAAATATTCTTTAGCAGGTAACTCAAAAATACTATATCCTTCCACCAATGTACCTGGCTCCACTTCTATACCTGCCATATACATACAATTACCTTCTTTTGCACTTCCCATATAAAGAGCAGCAAATTCATTTCCACCTGGGATTTTATTTGGTATATTGTGTTTTTGACTTCCAAGTTTCATCCATAATTCCTTTGCTATCGCTATGCCAGTTGTCTCACCACCCATCAACTGGCAAATAGGTATTTCTTTTTCTATTCCAATAAAAGTCCTTGGGTTACTCAATCTCCTGCGAGTTACTTCAATTACTATATCATCGGCAATCAGTGGCACACCTTCATCAACCATAACATAATTTAAAATTAATTCTGGCTTAACAAATTGATTAAGTTTTACTGGATTTGCTCTATATTCCTCTGGAGTTAATCCATATGCTTTTTTAAAAGCACGTGTAAATGTCTCATGGCTATCAAATCCAAAATTTAAAGCTACATCAAGTATACGATTTTTATTTTCTGCTAAGTATTCTGAAGCTTTTGCAAGGCGACGAAGCTTTATATATTCCATTACGGTCTTATTAACTAACCTTTTAAATAATCGTTGATAATAAAATGGTGATAAATTAGCTGCATTTGCTAAATCATCAATAGATATTTCTTCTGATAACCTTTCTTCTATCAAGTCTAGTGTAGTTTGAATGGATTCCCATGCATGCATATTATAATTCCTCCTTATAGTTATCTTAAGCTTCTATATTTATATTATCAAAATCATAAAAATTCTTCTTGATATACAGTGCCTTTTTTAATCTTTACAATACTTACCAACAAGATTATTTAAACTTATTTAACTTGTCTTTAGACAAGTATTCTCCCACTTCTAAGTAATATCATAAGTGGTTATTAGTTCTCTACTCTATGTTAAATATTGTAATATTAATAATAGGCTATATGACAATTACAATATTTTATTGTAAACATAAAGTATTGCAGTAAAAATAAAATATAGCAAATCTTATTTGAAGATTTGCTATATTATATATTTTATTAAATTGTTTTTAAACACTGTATTTATTTCTTTACTAAAAAATTCCTTCATATCATCCAACTGCTCTTTAGTATATACATATTTTCCATATCCAAATTGACCATATTTAAACTTTCTATCATCATTTTCCATTGGCAATAATGTGTCTGGATAAATTTCTAATATTCTATTTTTAGCTTTAGTTGTATATCTATGAGATATAACTTCAAATATAATTTTTCTATCAAAATCTTTTGGAAGAGCTTCTTTTATACTTCTAATCAGACTTCTATACTCCTCTTCCCAACCTTCATATAAAAACACAGGAGCTATTATAAATCCAATCTGATATCCAACTTTTGCAAGCTTTACAGCTGATTCTATTCTTTTCTTTGCAGAAGCTGTATAATGCTCATGTCCATCTATAATTCTAGGTGTATTTATGCTAAATCTTATCTCTGTATGGTTATTATGCTCAGCATCCAACAAGCTATCTACATCACTGTATTTAGTAACAAATCTAAATCTTCCTTTTTCTTCTCTTCCAAAAAACTCTATTGTCTTTTTCAATGAATTGGTATATGGCTCTACTGGAACAGGGTCTGATGTAGCTGCTCCTTCAAATATGGTTACTTGTGGTTTTCTATCTTCAATATACTTCTTTGTTTGTTCAAGTATCTCATCTATATTTACAAACACCCTTATAAAGGGTTTATCACCTAGTTGTGTGTTTAAATAACAATATTCACATCTTCCCATACATCCACTGACAAGTGGTAATTGATAGTTGGCAGAAGGTTTACATGTTTGAAATTTTAAGCTTTTCCTAGTGCCAACTACCATGGTTTGTTTTCCATTTCTATATTGTTCATATAGATTTTCTCCTGGGATATGTTCCTTAATCCTATTTGATGATATCTTAATTATTTCTACATCTTTTTTATCCTTAAATTTATCATATATGTTTTTCCCAATATCAGTATCTAAGCTACCTTTTTCAAATATTATTCTTTTAGGATTAAACATTTATTTCACCTCTACTTAAAGTTTTTAAAATGAAGATTTTTATAAAATATTACTTAGTTAATCTTCCCCTTTTTAAGTTTCTTTATTTATCAGAAAGTAAAATAAACATTTGAGATAAATTTATTTTTTTGCATTAACTAATTACAAGTTTATTTACTTATAACAACTAACACAACCAATTTTTATCTAAAATTTAATTTATAAATTTAATTTACAAAGATTTATAGTATATTTCTCTTATTTGTTCCTTATTAAAAGTCTTTGGATGTCTCTTAATATTTGCAGCAGATATTTTCATACAGTTATCAGTTAACCAATCAATATCTGATTTTACAATACCTAAGTCACTTAGCTTTATATCTAAATCTATCTTTTTAAGGAAATTTTTAACTGCACCTGAACAATCTTCTGCACAAGTTCCACCCAATATTTTTGATATATTTCCAAACCTTTCAATATCACTATCCCATGAACTTTCTACAATAGTTGGTGTTAAAGCTGCAAGCCCTTTTCCATGCATTACATCTCTAAGACCACTTACAGGATGCTCCATTCCATGTTGAAGAGTTGTTCCAGCTGTACCAATTGTCATCCCACCAATAGTGCTTGCAAGTGTTATTTTCTCCCAAGCTTCTAAATCATCAGAATTATTGTATACATTTACTAAGCTTTCTGATATAAGTTCAATCCCATAGATAGCCTGTACATCTGCAAGAGGATTTCTTCCATTAGAAAGATATGCTTCTATGTTGTGAGCAAGTGCATCAAATCCAACGGATGCAATTATATGTTTTGGCATTGTTACCATAAGCTCTGGGTCAATTATTGAGGCTTTTGCATACATGCTATTCTTTTTTATAGATTTTTTATCTTTAGTATCTGAATTTGTAAGCACTGCAAAACAATTCCCTTCACTACCTGTGCCTGATGTTGTTGGAACTAAAACTATGGGTAGAGCCTCTTCACCTTGTTTAATTCCAAATATGTAATCATTTAAATCACCTGGATTTTTATAAGAAAAAGCTATACTTTTAGCTGCATCCATTATACTTCCACCACCAAGACCTAAAACACAATCACAACCAGTTTCTTTTATAGCTTCTACGCCTGCATATATAGTAGTTATAAGAGGATTTTGCTCTACTCTATCAAAAACTTCATATTCTACTTTAGCACCTTTTAGCAAATCTATTGTCTTATCAAGTAACCCTGTTTTCTTTGTACTGTTTTTCCCAGTTACAATTAATACTTTTTTACCATATTTAGATACTTCTATTCCTACATCATTAATTCTTCCTCTTCCAAATAAAATATTTACTGGCAAACTATAATTAAAATTCATGCTAAAACCTCCTATTTTTCTACTTTAGTAATAACTTTATTTTTTAATAAAAGTATAATTATGTATTGAAACATAATTTATAAAATAATCTTTTACTTAATTATATGTATTATTTTATTTCATATCAAGTTAACTCTATTTAATCAAATATATTTCTTGCTGAAGTACCGTTAAATGATTAAAACTTAACTAAAAATTATAAAAATAAAAAAGAGTTATCTAAAGATAATTTCAATCATCTTAAGACAACTCTTTTCATTTTTGTATCATACAAATTTTTTAAACTTTATTTTCCTATATTTTAAGTCTATAACTCTATTAACATATTCATAAGTTTATTACTTCTTTGTACAAATGAATCTAATTCTCCTGGCTTTAATTCTTTATTAGAAAGTAAAGCTAAATCAGCTATTTGATTACATATAAGTGCTACTTTATCTTTCTTTTCTTCATCATCTTTAAGAGAAACTAATTTTTTGATAATCGGGCTGTTTTCATTTATTACAAGAGTCTTTTCTTCCTCAAAGCTCATTCCTAAATCCATTCCAGCAAATCTTGACTGCATTTCTGCCATTCTAATAGATTGTTCAGATACTAAAATCATAGCTGGAGTTTCTTCGTTTTTTAATCCCTCTACAGAATAATTTTTCACTCTTTCTCCGACAGCTTCTTTAAATAACCCTTCTATCTTAGCTATCTCTTCTTTATTTTCTTCACTATCTTTATTTTCATTTTTGTCTTTTAATACATCAGAAAGGTCTGCATCTATTCTGTTGAATTTAACACCATTTTCTTTGTATTCCATAAATGAAATAAAATGAGTATCTATTGATGAATTTAATACCACAGCATTTAGGTCATATTCCTTAAATAATTTTATATATTGTGATTGTTGCTCTTTATCACTTACATAGAATACTTTATTTTCATGTTTTTCTTTACATTTTTCTAAATAATCTTGAAGTGTTATATACTCATCATCAATAGTTTTAAATAATATACATTCTTTCACTTTTTCATAGAAGCTCTCATCTTTTAAACAACCATATTTAATGAATATTTGTATATCATCCCAGAACTTGTTGTATTCTTCCCTTTGATTTTTACAAAGAGATTTTAACTTATCTGCTACTTTTTTAATTATATGTTTAGAAATTTTACTTACATCTCTATCATTTTGTAAGAAGCTTCTTGATACATTTAGTGGTAAATCTGGGCAATCTATTACACCTTTTAATAAAAGTAAAAACTCTGGTATAACTTCTTTTATGTTGTCCGCTACAAAGACCTGATTGTTATATAATTTTACTTTTCCTTCTGTCAATTCAAATTCATTTTTTAATTTAGGGAAATAAAGTATACCCTTTAAATTGAAAGGATAATCAACATTTAGATGTATCCAAAACAAAGGTTCATCAAATACATTGAATACTTTTCTATAAAACTCTTTATACTCATCATCAGTACAATCCTTTGGAGATTTAAGCCATAAAGGATTAGTATCATTTAATGGTTCAATTACCTTTGCATCTATAACTTCTTCTTCTTTTCCATCTTCTTTTTGCTTTTTAGCTTTTTCTTCAGCTTCCTTAGCTTCTCTTTGTAATCTTTCAACATCTTCTAAATATATCTCTACTGGTAGGAAAGAACAGTATTTGTTTATTATTCCTCTTACAGTAAATTCATCTAAAAATTCCTTACTATCATCATCAATAAATAGTGTTATCATAGTTCCTCTGTCATGTCTACTATCTGATTCAGATATTTCATATTCTGTACCACCTTCAGATATCCATCTTACAGGAGTTGCTCCTTCCATATATGAAAGTGTATCTATTTGTACTTTTTTAGACACCATAAATGCAGAATAAAATCCTAACCCAAAATGACCTATTATGTCATTTGACTCTTCCATTTTATCCTTATATTTATTAAAGAAATCTTCTGCACCTGAAAAGGCAACTTGGTTTATGTATTTTTTTATTTCTTCCTCAGTCATACCTATTCCATTATCAATAAATTTAAGTGTACCCTCACCTTTATTTACAGATACAGTAATTTTATAATCTGATGGATTATTTTCTGATATTTCTCCTAATGATATAAGTCTTTTGTGTTTACTTACTGCATCACATGCATTACTGATAAGCTCCCTTATAAATATGTCCTTATCAGAATATAACCATTTTTTAATTATAGGAAAAATATTTTCTGTATGAATTGAAATACTTCCTTTTTCAAACTCCATTTTTATCCCTCCTCATTTTATAATTACTATTTTAAATTTTTTAAAATAGTATGTCAATATATTATAAATAAATTATTTTAAAATAAAATAATTTATTTTTCTTAGTTATTTTTTTATTCCTCTTTTAAAATTTCCTTTACCTTTGAGTTATTATACATACTATTAGGAACCTTATTAACTAGTTTTTTTAATGTCAATTTAGAGTTTTTTAAATCACCTTTATTATAATACATCATACCTAAATTATAATACGATTCATCAAAATAGGCATCTTCTTCTGAGTAATTTTCTACATACATTTTATAATATTCTTCAGCAGTATTATAGTCTTTTAATTTTTCACTAAGAATAGCTACTTGATAAGTTGCCTCTGATGTATTGCCTTTATTTTCACCAGTATCTACTACCTTTTTATATAATTGTATAGAGGACTTGGTTTTCTTTTCCTTCTTTAAATTATTCGCTTTAGACATCAATTCATCTTCTGTAAATAAATCAGTATTTTTATCACTTTCATTGTCTACAGTATTTTTTTCAGAATTTACATCTTCTTTGTCATCACTTCTATCATTATTATTTGCATTAGAAGTCTTATCCTTATTTTCTTTATCATTTAAGCTAGAATTTAGTTTTTCTTCATTTTTAACACTAGTGTTTTCAGACATCTGATTTTTTAAATTATTCATCTTATAAGAGCTATATATATTTTGTCCTATTAATAATATACCTAATATTATTGCTAAATGTAGATATTTATTTTTTTTAATACTTTTTTTCTCATTAGAAGTTAAATTTTTCTGCTTTTCAGTTATATTATCTTTCTTAACAACATCTTTAGTTCCATCAAATTTAGAGTGTTTAATATTTTTATGTGAAAATTCACTTTCATAAATATCTACATCTGCATTACTTTTAATTTTTTTATTATATGTATCTAATATATTATTCTCTTGGTTTAATAAATGATTTTCTTTATCAATTCTTTTTAAAACTTCTAAACATTCATCAAATTTTATGTAATCTTCTTCTTTATCATAAATCAAAGCAAGTAACTCATAAGGCTCTATTAAGTCACTATATTGCTCAGTTATAAATTTAAAACCTTGTATAGCTTCTTTGTACATTCCTTTATTTATGAATCTTATAAGCTGATTATATTTTTCAAAGAAAATTAAAAACTCCTCAGATGTAAGCATATTTATATACTTTTCACACAGAGCAGTTTTTTCGCAAAGGGAACTCTTATAGAAACTTTCTACAGCCTCATCAAAATTACATTTTAGTAGGTTTACAAGACCTATAAGATTTAAAATATCTACATCATTTTGGCTTAAATCTCTTGCTTCTTTTAAAAAGTTTAATCCACTTGATATACAATTATTATTTATATTATCGATAGATTCATTATATAGAACACATGAGTCTTTTTTATTGAGTTTTAATATATCTTTCTTTACATCATTTAAGTTTAAAATAAATACCACCTCATGCCATAAGTATTAATTGATTTTGTTTCTAAACAAGAGATTTTACCATGTCCTCTTCACTTACTATACTTGTTACTTTTACACCAAAGTTTAAGTCTACCACTACCACTTTTCCATAAGCCAGTACTTTATTGTCTATTAGTATTTCTACATCTTGGTCTGCTAAAGTATCAAGTTCAATAAGAGAACCTTTATTTAGATTTAAAATATCTCTCAAACTCATCTTAGTTCTTCCTATAACTACAGATAACTCTAACTTAAGGTCAAGTATTCTATCTATATTATTTCTATTAGTTTCAGAAATTTCTAAAGCTAATTCATCATCTCCACTAATTTCTTTTTCAATTTTATCATTCAGTAACATTTTTGCTTCTTCATCAGAAATAAGATTACTATTATCCATAACTACACCTCTTTTTTGACAGCATCATTTATTTTCACACCCTTTTTACTTGATATAAATCCTGGTGTTGCTGTGTATGATTTTGAATTTTCTACATATACATCTATATAATCATTTATCTTTTTATTTGTTACTATTACATCTCCAACTTCTAGTTTAAGTAAATCCTCAACATTAATTGATACTTTACCTATCTCTGCAATAACTGATAATTCTATATTAGATACACTATCATAGATTTTCTTAGTGAATTCCTCTGAATTATCCCCTGCATCCATATCTAAAAATTCTACTACAGAAATATTTTCCAAAACGGCCTCTAAAGCATTGTATGGAAAACAAAGTGAAACATTACCAATATGCTTATTATCATTTAGCACTTTTAAATCTACAACACATACAGGTGCAGTTGGTGAACACAATTGTGGTAAATTAATATGTGTATGTGTATCTAACACTTGTATGTTTTCAAAACCTTCAAATAAATGCATATTTCTTACTAAATCCTCCATAAGATGTAAAAGTAATTTCTTATCAAGTTCTGTAAGTTCTCTGTTAGTATCTATTGTAACTCCATTTCCTCCAGATGTTATATCAATCCACATATCAGCTACACTTCTATCTATTCTAAAAGAAAAGTTTTTCATAATAGGTTCCATCGAATTTTGTACTACTAAACATGAAGATGTCACTTTATCTAAAAAAGTTTGATAATTTACTTGGTCTATATTCTCAACCACCATACTAGAATTACACTTAAGTTCATAAACTATATAGTTTTTATATTTTTTACAGAATTCAGCTAATAAAAAATTTAAGCAAGTTAAATTTTCTCTTGAATAACTCTGAGGTTTGCCGAAATCATAATCTTTCATATCATACATGAATATTCCTCACCTTACATAATTATTTAGCTCTTAAATTATTAGCTATTTGCCACATTTCATCAGCTGTCTTTATTCCTTTTGAATTCATTTGAAATGCTCTTTGAGTAGCTATTAAATCAACAAATTCTTCTTGTAAAGAAACATTTGACCTTTCTCTGTAGCCTTGAACTATATCAACTTTTCCAACTTGTTTGACTTCTCCTGCATCAGTTGCAACAAATAGGCTATCTCCTTCAGATATAAAATTTTGAGTTCCTGTAGGCTCATACAAATTTATCGTTCCTATTTTTTTATTATCTACAAATAAATCTCCATTTCTTGAAACGGTTAAGTTTGTATCAGTTATATTTGTATTATTGTAGTTATAACCTGCATCAAATTGGACATCTAGTATATTTCCACTATCATCTACAATCTTACCTAAAGCATCTACATTAAATCCACCATTTCTTGTATATGCATATGTCCCATCATTTCTTATGACTCTAAAGAATCCTTCTCCATCTATTGCCAAATCACTTTTACTATTTGTTGGAGCTAATGCTCCTTGTTCATAATTTCTCATAGGAGCTGAGGCTTTAGAGCCAGTTCCAGTTGATATATCTTTACCATTTGTCGGGTAAGATGGTCTATTTAGTACTTCATCTACTAAATCAGAATATTCCATATTTAGCTTTTTATATCCTGTGGAATCAGTATTTGCTATATTATTAGATATTATATCTAGTTTACTTTGATTTGCTGATAAAGCTGTTTTACTAGTATAAAACATTGTGTACATAAAAATTCACCTCCTATTATCTATCTTACTGAACCAATCTCGCTTGCTATTTTTGCTAATTTAGAATCCATAGCTTGAATTATCTTTTGATTTGCTTCATATTCTCTTGAAATTGTCATCATATTATTGATTTCAGATACCATATCTACATTAGATGACTCTATAGCATTTTGTATTGTATATGCATTATTTGCTTTTATAGCTCCTTCTCCAGAATACAGGTTATCGCCTTCTTTTTTTAGCTTATTATAGTCATTAAAATCTACCATATTAAATTTGTACATAGCATTTCCGTCCAGTGATATTGTATTATCATTTGCTACTTCAAATTTCTTATTTCCTACATTTATATGACCCACAGCACCAGTTACAGTATTTGTTCCAAGAACATAGTATCCTTCACTAGTTATAAGGTCTCCTTGATTATCTGTCCTAAAATTACCATTTCTAGTATAAAACTGATTCCCAGCTGCATCACTAACCAAAAAGAACCCCTTACCTTGAATAGCTACATCCATTTTATTATCAGTCTGCTTTATAGGACCTTGGTTAAAATTTGTAATAGTTTCATCCATGGAAATACCTGGACTTATTTCACCTATCTCTTGCTTTTGTTTAGTTCCATTTACGTAGTTATTGTAAGCTTCTAATTTCAATGAATCAAAACTCTTGGTTAAAAGCTGTTTACTTTTATATCCATTAGTGTCCATATTGGCTAGATTATTGACAACAACATTTTGCTTTTGCTGATTTGTTATCATAGCCGAAACAGCTGTATATAATCCTCTTATCACATCATGACCTCCTTTTTCGTAAATTGTTTAACAAGATTATTTATTCTAAAACTTTCATCTCACTTGAATATTTCATCCCTAATGCTCTGGCCTTTTTTTCTATCTCTGCTTTGCTCATATCATTATTACTAAAAAGCATTATACATAAAGTCGATATTAATATACCAATCCCTATTCCTAAAAGTACTTTTTTATCAAATAATAATATTCTTATATTTTGTAACAACTCTTTATTAATGACAGCTCACCCTTTCCAATATCTAGCATCTTGCATATTTCCACATCATCATAACCAGAATTTATAAGATGTTTCACTTTAAGAGATAGCTCATTTTCTTGTTTTATTTCCTGTCTTGATTCTATAAAGATACTGTCTTTTTTTTCTTCATTAGTTTTTATTAAGTTATAATTTTCATAAACTTTTATATGATTATTACTTCTTATTTCAGCAAGTACTTTATCTAAAAAGAATCTTCTTTTTTCTGCAACTATCAATCTATCATTTGCCTCATATTCCTGTTCAAATATTTTGTCAAAGTACCTGTTATCTTTGTTTTTCGATTCCTTATGTAAATTTGATATTATAGTTACTATTATCAAAATAGACACTACTATTAATATAATTTGTATCATCACATCAATCACCATCTATATAGAATATTTAAGTTCTTTTATTTTGCTTCTCAAGTTTCTTATTGATTTTCTGTGGAGTTGTGAAACTCTTGATTCTGAAACACCTAGCACTTTTCCTATTTCCTTTAGATTTAAATCTTCATAATAGTACAGTGAAAGTATTAATTTTTCCTTTTCCTTTAAATTACAAATTGCTTGAGATAAAATTTCTAGTTTTTCTTCTTCCTCTATTACATTTGCTGGAATATCTTCATCTCTGTCACTTATTGTATCTTGTACAGTTTCATTTGTATCTTCAAAGATTACATGGTTTAATGACACAATATTTAGCATATCTATATTATTTTCGATATCATAAAGTTCCTTTTCTGAAATATTTAATTCATTTGCAATTTCATATGAAGTTGGCTCTCTTAATAACTCCGCCTGCAATTTTTCTACTACTCTATTATATTTATTTACTTTAGTTAAATTATGCTTAGAGATTGGACTTTGATTTCTAATTTCATCTAATATAGCTGATTTTATTTTTATATAAGAGTAACTAGAAAATTTTGCTCCTTTTTCAACATCAAACTTATTTATTGCATCAATCAATCCAATAACTCCACTATTTACTAAATCTTGATATTCAAAGCCTTTCCCAGGTATAAAAAATTTTCTTGCTATACTCTTTACAAGAGGCATATTCTCTTTTATTAATTCTTCTCTATTCATTAACTACGCCTCCTTAGCTTTTAAATATACTAAACATTTTTCTTAGTAGACCCTTATTCTCATCAATATCTTCTCTTGACTGACTTACCATTCTCTTTGCTATAGATATAATACACTTTGAAGCGCTACTTGTAGGATATTCCAGAATAAATGGTATCTGCTTTTTTACACATATTCCTACTTTTTTATCATCTATTATATATCCATATAACTCTAAATTAAGATTTAAAAATTTGTCTACAACCATCTTTATTCTGTTGTATGTAGATTTTGCTTCTTCTAAATTTATTACCCTGTTGATTATTATGTTTGCACTTCTCTTTATCCCAAAATTACTTATGGCCTTTAGTAAGCTATATGCATCAGTTAATGATGTTGGTTCTGGAGTTGTTATTAAGAAAAATTCAGTACTACAATATATAAATGACAATAGACTTTTACTCATACCAGCGCCTGTGTCAATTATTATAAAATCGACATCATGAATCTGTTCTATGCTATGTATAAACTTATTTCTTTGAGCTTCTGTAAAATCTTCTATATGATTAAGTGCAGAACCTCCAGAAATTATATTCACACCATATTTAGTACGTGAAATTATATCTTCTATATTTTTTTCTCCATTAATTACATCAATTATCGTACCTTTTACATTTACACCCATTATTATATCTATATTTGACATTCCTATATCTGCATCTAATATAAGAACTTTTTTATTAAGCCTAGTCAAACAGATAGACAAATTTGTAGCGAGATTACTCTTTCCAACACCACCTTTCCCAGAAGCTATTGTAATTATCTTAGGTGCATTCCCATTCTCCACTATAAATTCATCAAGTCCTCTTTTTTCTATTGCTATCTTTCTCAAGATTTGAGCTTGGTCAATCATATACTTTCAACTCCTAATAGTAATCTTATAATCTTATCTTCATTAGGTTTTATAATGTCATCAGGAACACTTTGCCCTATTGTAATATACGATATTGGTTTTTGTGCATAATTCACTATGTTAAAGATGGAACCATATGTGATTGTTTCATCCAGCTTTGTAATTATTAAGCTTTTAAAGTTCACATTTCTATATGAATCTATAATTGCTTTTGTATCATTTTCTCTTGTTGTGCAATTCAAAACTAAGTGTATATTATCAGTTTCAGCTTTATCTATGAGATTTTTGATTTCTAGTATTTGCATAGAATTTTTATATCCTCTACCTGTAGTATCTATTAATACAACATCACAATCTTTCATCTCATCAAGCGCCAACTCCATCTCATCGGGGCTTATTACTCCTTTAAAAGGAATATTCATTATGTCAGTATATATCTTTAACTGCTCCACAGCGCCAATTCTATAGGTATCTATAGTTATTACACCTACTTTTTTATTTTCCTCAAATACTAATTTTGCGGCTAACTTTGCTATTGTAGTTGTCTTACCTACTCCTGGTGGTCCAACTAGAGCGATTTTCCCATTTATCGTTGGATTTTCTATTTTAATCTTTTTCTTTAGACTTTCCACTAAATTTTTACTTGTATCAATTCCATTGAACTTCATCTCTTGTAAGTCAGTTCTTATGGACTCTACAATTTCTTCATTTAACTCTAGATTTAGTAGGTTCTTACATATTTTATCTATATCATTGTCATTCTTATTATCAAACCCCATATTACTTATAATTGACTTTAATTGTTCTACCTCTCGTTTCAAGTCATTTTGTTCTACATTATCTCTCTTTTCCCATCCGACAGTTAATTCGATATCTCTCTTTGAAAAAATACCTCGTATTCCAGATTTTCTTACTTCTTTTTTATCTATTAATGTAATATTGTCACCCAATTCCATTTTGGCTAGATTCATAGCATCCTGAATTGTATTAGCTGTATACTTTTTCGTCATCATATATGCTCACCACACCTTCTGCTTTGATTTTAACATCATTAGGTATTTCATTTAATGATAGTACAGTCAAATTAGGATATACAATCTCAACTAGTTTTCTAAATGGTGCTCTTATCTTTGGTGATACTACTATTACTGGTATATTATGATTGAAATATACATTACCTATTACATCTTGTATACTCTCAAATATTTTGTTTGTGTTTTCTGGGTCAACAGCTGGATAAGTTCCATTTACAGACCTTTGTAAATTATTAGATACCAATTCCTCTGTTTCTGGAGATAATGTAGCCACTACAATTGACTTATCTTCATCCACCAAATTCGTACAAATACTTCTAGCTAAAGCTATTCTCACATATTCAGTAAGAAGCTCTATGTCTTTTGTGTTTCTGGACTGGTCTGCAAGTGTTTCAAGGATTGTAACCCTATCCTTTATATTTACTTTTTCTCTCAACAGATTTTTAAGTACTTTTTGAACTTCACCAAGTGTCATTAAGTCTGGTATCAACTCATCAACTACAGCACTATAATTTTCTCTTGCTGCATCTATAATAGTCTTAACTTCTTGTCTTCCCAGTAACTCATGTGCATTGGATTTTATTATATCTAGTAAATGGGTTATAAGTATTGTGGATGAATCTACAACTGTATAACCTTTTAACTCTGCATCTTCTACCTTATCACTTTCTATCCAAAGTGCCTCTATTCCAAAAGTAGGCTCAATTGTCTTTATTCCAAATATATTAAAACCTTGATTCATAGGGTCCATACATAAAACCATATTAGGCATTATCTCATATCCACCAACTACATTACCTTTTATCTTTATGTTATATTGGTTTGGATTTAGTTGTAAATTATCTCTTATTCTTATAGGTTGTACAACTATACCCATGTCTATGGCA
This sequence comes from Clostridioides sp. ES-S-0006-03, assembly GCF_020662275.1. Taxonomy (NCBI): domain Bacteria; kingdom Bacillati; phylum Bacillota; class Clostridia; order Peptostreptococcales; family Peptostreptococcaceae; genus Clostridioides; species Clostridioides sp. ES-S-0006-03. Next base: position 185,752 of record NZ_JADGMM010000007.1, on the reverse strand, counting down.
CATTGTCTTCTTATTGATGCTATTCTCTGAAGTAAATCTCCTCCTGCTGATTCATCAGCTAAAGATATTAAGCCATATCCAATTTCTACTTCTATAGCTTCTACATTTATTAAGTTTGTTACATCTTCTACTTCGTTTTTGTCTGGATTTACCATATCAGGTTTTTCAAAATCTAAATCTTCTAAGGTATCCTTCTTTTCTCTTCCTAAGAAGTAACCTGCTGCTATTGCACCTATTCCCAGTGAAAAAAACGCTGGCTTGGGTAATCCAGGCATCATACCAAGTATAATTAAAACACAACCAGTCATCATTACTGCTTTTGGTATTGCTGTTAATTGCTTACCTACTAAGTCACCAAAGTTTTCATCAGTCGAAGCTCTTGTTACGATTATACCAGCTGATGTGGATATTAGTAGAGCTGGTATCTGGCTTACAAGTCCATCACCTATAGTAAGTCTTACATAAGTCTGAGCTGCACCCATAAGAGTCATGTTTAGCATTACAGCTCCTATTACAATTCCTCCTATTATATTTATTGCTGTTACTATAAGACCTGCTATAGCATCTCCTTTTACAAACTTATTTGCACCATCCATAGAACCATAAAAATCAGCTTCTTGTTGGAGTTCTTTTCTTCTTTTTCTAGCAGTTTTGTCATCTATAACTCCTGCATTTAAATCTGCATCTATACTCATCTGCTTCCCTGGCATGGCATCTAACGTAAATCTAGCTGTTACTTCAGATACTCTTCCAGAACCATTAGTTATAACGACAAATTGAACAATTAATATAATTAGGAATATAATTATCCCTACTACGTAATTTCCACCTACAACAAAACTTCCAAATGCCTCTATAACTTCACCTGCGTATCCTTGAGTTAAAATTAATCTAGTTGATGAAAGATTTAATCCCAATCTAAATAGTGTTGTAACAAGTAACACTGTTGGAAATATAGATAAATCAAGTACATTTGTTGTAAATAATGTCATTAATAAAATTAGCACAGATAAACTTATGTTAATTGCCAGTAAAATATCTAATATAAATGTAGGTAATGGCACTATCATCATAAGAACAATTCCTACAACACCAAAAGCCACTATTACGTCCATATGTTCTTTTAGATTAAACTTATTCATTACTTATCCTACCTTTTTGGGACTTTGTATCTATTTTTGATTTTATATACTGCTACTAAGATCTCTGCAAAAGCTTGATACATGTCCTCTGGAATTTCTTGGTCTATTTCTACTTGCTTATATAACAACCTAGCAATGGGTTTATTTTCTATTATTGGGATGTCATTTCCCTTTGCGATTTCCCTTATTTTAAAAGCTAAATAATCTGCACCTTTTGCCACTACTACTGGAGCTTGGTCCTTCCCTTTTTCATATCTCACTGCTATAGATAAGTGAGTTGGATTGGTTACTATTACAGTAGCGCTTGGTACTGCTTGCATAGTCCTTTGAGATGAGATTTGTCTTTGTTTTTGTTTTATCTTAGCTTTTATTTCTGGGTCTCCTTCTGAGTTTTTATATTCATCTTTAACTTCTTGTTTTGTCATTCTCAGTTGTTTTTTATGACTATACCTTTGATAAAAATAATCTGCAACTGCTATAACTATCATAGCTATACAAATTTTACTTAATATGGAATATACTAAGTCTTTAACTGTATACATTAAAGTTGGTAAGTATATATTCCCTAGTTTTAAGATATCTAAATAATTATCTTGAAAAAATTTATATCCTATGTAAGCTAAGACAGATATAATTGCTGTATCCTTTATTAAAGTTGATAAACTTCTCATAGAAAACATGTTTTTGAATCCACTAATTGGATTTAATTTTGATAAATTTGGTTTCAAAGTTTCCCCAGTAAATAATATTCCCACTTGAAATAGGTTAGCTACTACACCTAAGACCAAAAATGGAATAGCTATAGGCAAAAATATCTTGAAAAAATCCATTAATCCTACTATAATTAAGTTTTCTAGGTTTGAATAATTTATGTTCATATAAAAATTCACGCTTAAAAAATGATTGAGTGAAGATTTAAGTGTGTCTACTACATATGAAAATAATGTAGGGACTAACAAAGTGAATGCAAATAAGGTCATTGCAACAGGTAATTCTCTACTTTTTGCTATATTACCTTTTTTTCTTTGTTCTCCCCTTTTCTTTGGAGTAGCGTCTTCTGTTTTGTCTGTTGAACCCATAAAAAACATAGGGGCTAGTGCAAAAGTTCCCTCATACATCTTTGGTATTTGACTCAATAAATGACTTATTTGGTTGACAATTAAAGGTATTGATATGATAAATAATGCTATACCAACCAATATTTTTAATGGCATACCAACTATCATTACGTTTAGTTGAGGTACACTTCTTGATATAAGACCTAATATAAAATCTGCCATAAGCAGACAAAGTACAATAGGTATTGCTATTTTAAACCCAGTTATAAAGCACTGCACAAATATGTTTATTATATAATCTATATTATTATCTACAAATGATTTTCCTATTGGAATTAACTCAAAACTATACCTTATACCTCGAATTAAAATATGGTGACCATCCATGCTAAAAAATATCATAATTGCTGTCCAGTTCATAAGATTATCAATTAGAGTTGTTTGAGTCATTGAGTTTGGGTCAAACATATTAATCATTGATAATCCCATCTGTTGGTCCATCATAGAACCTGCCATTCTGATACTGTAAAAACATAGATTCGTTATATATCCAAGAATAATCCCTGTTATAGTCTCATTTATACCATATAAAGTAAACATTACAATATTGTCTATATTTGTTACATATTCAATTTGCATAGTACTTGAAATCAATATTGATATAATGATTGCAAAGAGTGACTTAAATAAAGCAGGCGTACCAGCTGGAAATAGCATTCTCAATGTTCCAAAGAAGGCTACTATTCTAATAAATACAAAAATCATATGTATCCTACTTACTTAGTTATAAGAGACATCATATTGAATATCTCAGAAGTAAAACTAATAAGAGTATGTAACATCCAGCTTCCACCAATAGCTACTACCAAAAGAATTGCTATTAGTTTTGGTACAAATGTCAAAGTTTGCTCTTGGATTTGAGTTGTAGCTTGAAATACACTTATTAAAAGTCCAACTACAAGAGAAACAATAAGTACTGGAGCTGCAATCATAGCTCCTGTAAACATACCATTTTTAAGAACACTCATTATCATAAATTCGCTCATATTATTTTTCTCCTATCCAAATCCCAATATCAATGTTTTTACTATCAAGTTCCATCCGTCCACCATTACAAATAATAACAACTTAAATGGTAATGATATCATAACTGGAGGTAACATAAACATTCCCATAGACATTAAAACACTTGCTACAACAAGGTCTATTATCAAAAATGGTATGTATATTAAAAAGCCTATTTGAAAAGCAGTTTTTAGTTCACTTATTGCAAAAGCTGGAACTACAACAGATAAGGGTATATTTTCACGAGTTAATTTTTTTTCTTTTAACCCTGCTTGTTCTACAAATAAATCTAAGTCAGTTTGTCTAGTTTGCTTTAGTAAAAACTCTTTAATAGGTACTTCTGCTTCTTTCATGGCTTTTTCCATAGTAATATCTTCTTTCATATATGGTTGTAATGCCTTTTCGTTTATTTCATTTAATACTGGCCTCATTATAAATATTGTCAATACTATCGCAAGCCCTACCAAAACTTGACTTGGAATTGCTTGTTGTGCTCCTAATGCTGATTTCAAAAATGATAAACTTATGACTATTCTAACAAAGCTTGTCATCATGAACATTACAAATGGTAAAAACATTAATGCCGTTAGAAATAAAAACAATTGCATTGAACTTGTATATGGTACGTCAGCCAAAGGTAATTTTGATAATAGTTCCATTTACTTATCTTCCTTTTTTGTAAATTTTCCAATATATCTACTGAAATCATATTTTGCTTTGATTTTTTCCATTTTAAAATCTTGGATTTTAAAATTTCTCTCTTTAATGTCATCTTCTATTTTTGATATTTCTTCTTTGGTCAAATCTTTTATCTTATTCATACTAGCCGAAGAAGATGCAATAATACATCCTTCTTCACCTACTTTTAAAATTATTATGCTATTGTTTTTATTTATACTTACAATGTCTAGTATTTTTACATATTTGTCATTGTATTTTTTTAATAAAGTTCCCTGGCTAATTTTTAAAGATAAGACTATCAATATTAAAATTATTGGAATACATATTAATATCTTTAATAAATAAAGTATCATGTCTTACCATCCTTTTATTGTACTACTATATTTGTGAAATATATGCTTTGTATTACATTTCCACCTAAATTTGTATTTAAAGTATTTTTTATTTCATCTTTTATATTATTTAGGTTTTCAGCAGCAAAATCATCTGCTCTTTTTGCCATAAGGCAATTTATAATATTATCTCTAATTAAAGGTGTATTTTTTTCTATATCTTTATATGAAGCATCATAAGATACAGTTATTGACACCTTTAAATATCTTACACCTTCATCAGCTAGCTTCAATACCATTTCTTCTAAATCAAGATTTTCTGTCTTTATTTCATCTTTAGCTTTTCCTGTTGGAATAAACAAACCTATAATCTTATCAATTTGTCCACTTCCACCTTTACCTAATATAAAAAACCCTGCTCCTGCTGAGAAAACAATCAGTATCAAAATAATTAGAATAATTTTTTTATTTTTGAACAAAACTCTTCCTCCTAGTCGATAGTTATAAGTATATTAACTCTTCTATTTTCAGCTCTTCCCTTTGCTGTATCATTTGAAACTAAAGGTTGATACTCTCCACATCCTGTTGCTGAAAACAATTTAGGGTCCATGCCCTTTTCTTCTACAAAGTATCTTACAACACTTACTGCTCTACTAGAAGATAAATCCCAATTGGACTCATGTGTACTTGATTTTACAGGTACATTATCAGTATGACCTTCTATAACTATCTTATTTTTCATCATTTTTATCATGTCATATACTTTATTTAGAGTAGCTTTACTATCAACTTTTAACTCCGAACTCCCAGAGTCAAATAAGATTGAGTCATCTAACTCTAATAAAATCCCTCTACTATCATCCTTAACTGTTACACTATTTTGCAGGTTAGAATTATTAACCTTATCTTTTAAATCTTGTTCTAAATCTGACTTATCACTTTTATCCACTAAACCACTATCTATTGGAGACTTCGCACTTGTACTTGAACCTGTGTTAAACATACTTACTCCAGAAAACTGACCTTTTAATGCATTTGATATATTTTTAAATTTTTCAATATCTACAACTGATGTTGCATATAGAAGTACAAAAAATGTAAGAATTAGAGTTATTGTGTCTGCATAAGTGGCCAACCATGCATCTGGATTTATCTCATCTTTTTTTTTATTTTTTCTACGCGCCATTACTCATTGCTCTTTCTGTATTTTTATTGGATTTCATAAACTGTAATTTTTCAGTTTTTGAAAGGTACGTCGCTAAACGTTCCTCAACTACTATACTGCTTTCACCAGATTGTATGCTTATTATACCTTCCAGCATCATCTCTTTTATGTAAACTTCTTTTTCCGTTTTTTCATCTATGTTATATGCAATTGGATTTAAAGCAATATTTGCAAGTAGAGAACCATAAAATGTTGTAATTAACGCCTTTCCCATACCAGAAGCAATCAAATCTGGTGACGTAAGGTCAGATAGCATTTGTATAAGACCGATTAGAGTCCCCAACATTCCAAATGCAGGTGCAAATGTTCCCCAAGTTTTAAATATCTTTGAATATCTGTTATTTGTATCTTCAACAGAATCTATCTCTAATTCTAATATAGACCTTATTTCATTGACTTCCAGGCCATCAATACATAACTCTAATCCTTTTTTCATAAATGGGTCTTGTATTTTCATTACATCACTTTCTATTGACAAAAGACCTTCTCTTCTTGCTTTTTTTGAAAGTGCTTTAAATTGATTCAATAAGTCTAATCTTGATATACTCGTTGTTTTAAATGAGTATTGTAATGCATTTTTTATAAGTTTCATGTCATCAATAGTAAATGTAATCATCAACGCTCCAAATGACCCAAATACTGTTATTAATATTGATGAAAAATCAAAGAAACTTTTTAATCCTGAACTACTTCCTTTTACTGCTCCAAATAAAACTAATACTGTAGATAATATTAGTCCAATGAATGTCAGTGAATCTGTTTTTTTCATTACTTTTCGCTCCTAATATAACCTACATTTATTTTCCTTTTATACTTTATCACTTTATCTACTATCTCATCTACAGACTCTTTTACAAGATTCTTTTCTCCTGTTGTAAGTAATATTCTACTTTCTGGAACGGAGTCAATTCTTACTATAAGGTCTGAGTTTAATATGTAGCTTCTTCCGTTTAAGTCTGTTACTCTTATCATGCTATGTACCTACTATCTCTTAAGACTTATTATTTCTTGAAGTATCTCATCTGATGTAGATATTATTTTACTGTTTGCTTGGAAAGACCTACTTGCTATTATCATTTCTGTAAATTCTTCTGCTATGTCTACATTGGAAGCTTCTATTGCTCCTTGTATTATTGTTCCTGTAGCTCCTGCTATTTGTGGATCCCCTGAGTTTGCTGATGGCTTGTATAAGTTTCCTCCTTCTGCATCTAGTCCTGCTGGATTTTGAAATGCATATGTTTGTACTTTTTGAAGTTTTCCATCATTAGTTGCTATTGCAGGATTTGGTACTTTTCCTACTTCAGAATTGTCAGGAATATCATACACAAACTGAGTTCTTTGACCATCACTCAATAAAAATTCTACTGTACCATCTTTTGATATATTGTACTCCAGTACATTTTGTACTGTACCATCTTTAGGACTTATACTTTGAAGAGGAATTACAATGGGTTCTTTTCCTTCTGCAGTAGCATTTTTAGTAAATTCACCAGTAGTAGCATTATATGTACCCTTATAAACCTCACCTTGTAACATATACCCATCTCCATTTACAAGTCTTCCACCTTTGACACCGTTCAGAGGTCCAGCTGTTGCTTTAAATCCTGTATCTAAGTTAAAAGAACCATCTCTTGTATACATAACTGTACCTTGCCTTACTACTGGAAGATACCCATCTCCATCTATCATTAAATCTGATGGTCTATTAGTTGGCTGTACATTTCCTTGTGTCATATCTTTATTTATACTTGATATCTTACTACCTACACCTACTTGTCCTAAGTTTGTTCCCCCTAATGCAGCTGTTGGAGCACTTGCATATAGTACAGTTTGATAAAATGAATCTGTTATTCTAGCTGAACTTTTCTTAAAAGCAGTAGTCCCAGCATTTGCTACATTGTTACCTATTACATCTAGTTTAGTTTGATTTGCTTTCATTCCACTTACACCTGAATACATCGCTTTTATCATGAATTTACCTCTTTTCTAATTTAATATTATTCTTGTTCAGGAGATTCTTGCTCTGGTGGGTTATTTTCTTCTCCTGAAGTTGTATCTACTTCTCCTATTTTAAGTAATTTTTCATATTTAACATCTACAGTTTTATCACTACCATCTACTTTCAGTTCTAAGTGTACCTCTCCATCTTTTATATATGTAGACTTTACTACACCTACAATGTTTTCATCTTCCTTCTCTTCTCCGGATACTTCTACTTCTTTACCAATTAATGACGTTGCCATACTCAAAGCAGAGTTTATTAGAGTAGAGTTACTTAAAGCTAAGAGTATATCTAGCTTGTCGTTCATAGCTGACATCTTTTCTAAAGTTGCAAACTGAGCTAATTGTGATACATACTCTGTTGGGTCTTGTGGATTCATTGGGTCTTGATTACCCATTTGTGCTACAAGTATTTTCATAAACAAGTCTTTATCAGCATCATCACCCTGTCCTATAATTGGAGTTCCATTATCTGTTACTGTCTGATTTCCTTTACTTCGAACTTGTTTATTAGCAATATCATTAATATTTCTTTCAAGTTGGCTCAAGTTATTTGACCTATAGTTTCCTTGAACCCCTGCTAAAGCTGTTGCCACTCCATACATACAGTATTTCCCCCTTATTAAGCTAATAAATCTACTCTATCATCATCAATATTTTCTTTAATTTCATCTTCTATGACCATATTGTTACGCTTATTATTTGTATTTTGCTTATTCATATTTTCTTGGTTATTTTGTCTATTCTGTTGTTCAAATGCTTTATCAAAAGTATCTGATGTACTTCTATTATCACTATGCATTTGCACAGATACATCTTTTATATTTACATTCGTAAGTTCAAGATGTTGCTTTAAATCTGTTATATTTTTATTTATAGAGTCAAATACGTCTTTATTAAAAACAGTCACAACAGCTTTCATACTTTCGTTATCTTTCAATAATTGTATGTTCATATCTCCCAATTCTTTTGGCCTTAATCTAATTGTTAATTCTTGGATGTCATTTGTTTTCATATGTTTAATAGCTTTGATAGAATCATCCATAACATTTGATTCTATATGTTTTAAGTCAACATTATCATTTTTAACTTTGTTTATATCCATGCTTTTATTTATTACTTGACCAAAGTTTCCACTTTTATTTCCATTAATACCTGCTAGTTTTTCCAAAATATCAGAGTTATCATCTCTTTTCTTATTTGAATTAAGGTTATCCATTCTATTACTATCAAAGTTGTATAAATCTATGCTTTTATTATCATCCTCTGTAGTTTTACTAATTACTTCAAAGTTTTCATTAACATTATTATCTAAAAACTCTCTTAACTTCATCATGTCTAAATTTTGCATATCATTATAGTTATTCATGTCAGCCTTATTTAACTCTGCATTTTGCTTTACAATATTATTCAATATATTTTTATTAAGTTTAAGCCCTTGTTTCAATTCATCCGATATGTTTAGTTTTTCCATACCATTCAATATAGAATTTATATCTTTATCTTTTTCATTATTATTTTTTAAAAGAGTCAATAATTGTTGTAAAATCTCATTATTCTTACTACAATCTTTTTCATATGTACTTTCATCCTCTAAGTGATTACTTTTATCTACATCTGAATGACACTCATTATCACTATCTTCTGATTTATTTGAGCTGATATTTTGATTACTTGTTTCTTTTTTGTCTTCAACTTTCCTATTGTCTGTTGCCTTATATAGATTATCTTCAAATTTATCATTTTTCACATCTTTATTCTTGGATGAACTCTTTTTACTCCCAATATCTTTGATAACATTATAAGAATCTGCTTGTATCTTCATACAATAATATCCTCACTTCCTACTCTTCTTATAGAACTTGTCTCTTTCTCAAATAACTCATGCTTGCAAACTCATCATTAGTTTTTTGTTCTTTTAAATTTTCTTCTTTATAATATTGGCCATATTTTTTTTCTTTTAGTTTTTCTAATGATTTTCTTTCTATCTGCTTATCTATAAGTTGTTTTCTAGCCTTTTCAAGTTCATTTGTTGACTTGTCCAATTCCTCTGATAAATCTTTTATAGAGTTATTTAAAGCTAACAAATAGTTAATAGTTATTTTTTGATTTTGAATACTATCATTATTTTTACTTATTGAATACTTGCTATAATTACTTTCTAGGTTTTCTAAATTATTTTCTATATCTATTTTTTTTTGTTGAATCTTAGCAAATTCCATTTTTATCTTCTCTTCATCTTTCATTTTTAAGTCTAAAACCTTCTGCAATCTAAACTTAAAGTTCTTATCCAACTCTATCACAACCTATTCAAATATTTTTTAAAGTTATTTATTCAAATATTCTTTTCAAACTACTTATAGTTTCGTTAAAAGAACTCTTTTCATTTATCCCTTGTTTTAAAAAATTGATAATATGCTCATGATAATAGATTGCTTCATCTATTTTTTTATTGGTACCTGAAGCATATGCACCTATATTTATCAAATCTTCTGCCTCCCTATATTCAGAAAGCATATCTCTTGCAAAAGATGCTACTTTTATATCTTCTTTTGAAGCAATTTCATTCATAAGTCTACTTAAACTATTTAAAACATCTATAGAAGGATAATGATTCTTGTTAGCTAAATCTCTAGATAGAACTATATGACCATCAAGTATTCCTCTTGTAGTATCTGCTATTGGCTCATTAAAATCATCTCCATCAACTAATACTGTATAAAAAGCGGTTATAGAGCCTTTATCTGATGTCCCTGTTCTCTCCATAAGTTTTGGTAAAATGGCAAATACAGATGGTGTATATCCTTTTTGTGCTGGTGGCTCTCCTATGGCTATTCCAACTTCTCTTTGCGCCATAGCAAATCTAGTCACAGAATCCATCATAAGTATTACTTTTTTCCCTTGGTCTCTAAAGTATTCGGCTATTGCAGTTGCTGTAAGGGCACCTTTAAGTCTAACTAATGGTGCTTTATCTGATGTTGCGCATACAACAACAGATTTTTTCATTCCCTCTTCGCCTAAGTCTTTATCAATAAAGTCTAATACTTCTCTTCCTCTTTCTCCAACAAGAGCAATTACATTCACATCAGCTTTTGCATTTCTAGCAATCATACCTAGCGTTGTACTCTTACCTACTCCACTTCCTGCAAATATTCCTATTCTCTGTCCTTCACCACAAGTAGTAAATGCGTCTATTGCTCTTACACCTGTTTCCATTATATTTCGTATCTTTTTTCTTTTCATTGGGTCAGGAGGTTCATTATTCAAGTTGTATCTATCTCCTAAAACAACTTCTGAGTTATCTATAGGATTTCCAAGACCATCAAGTACTTTACCTAGTAAATTATCACTACACATAACACTTAGAGGTATCCCCTTAGAAATAACTTTGCAACCAGGTGATATTAATGTTAACTCTCCTAATGCCATTAATATTACTTCTTTATCTTTAAATCCTACTACCTCACAATTCACTGGCTTATTGACTTGATTATATATAACACATAACTCTCCAACAAAAGCTTTTATTCCTTCAACTTCTACAGTAAGTCCTATTATCTTCTTAACTCTACCTTCTGATATAGTGAGTTCTAAATTTTCTATTTTCTTATTTATTTTGTCAAAATCTATAGATATATCAGTTTTATACATATTTTATTCACCAAGCAATTCTTCTTTTAGTTTTTCCATAGCACAATCAACACCAACTATTATTCTTCCATTTTCCTTTTGTATAATAGCATTTCCTTTATCTATGCTATCATCTGCGATAACAAATACACTTGATTTTAATGATGTTTCTTCTTTAAATAATTCAAACTCTTTCTCTATATTATCTTTATAGAAAGAATTACATCTTACTATGAATGAACTACTTCCTTCATAATCTTGAATAATTTGTTTTAACAAATCGCTCATAGAGTCTTCATCTTCAAAGTGCTTTTTTAGCACAGAACTAGCCATATTAATAGCAAGTCTTATAATCTCTTTATTTTTTTCTTTTATGTACTCAGTCATTTTCTCATTAGCTTGTAATAAGATTAAATTTGCCTGATTTCTTATAGAATCTGCTTCATCTTTAGCTTTTTGGGTATACTCATTATACGATTCTTTATATCCATCCTCATATCCATTTTTCTGACCTTGACTATATCCTTTTTCATATGCTTGCTTTTCTATATTTTGTGCGTTTATTTTTGCTTCTTCCAATATCTCATTCTTTTTTATCTCAGCAGATTCTATAGCTTCTTTTATTACTTCATCTCTAAATCTACAATCATTATCCTCGTTTATATTTGATTCTCCCAATCTAGCTTTATCTATTATAGATAAGTCCAGCACTCCTTTATATGATGCTTTTTTACTTTTAATAATTTTATTATTCAACAAAGTCATCACCAAAATTCCTTACAATAGTTATGGCACCTTCTCTTTCAAGTTTCCTTACAATACTTACTATTTTTTGTTGAGCACCTTCAACCTGAGTAACCTTTATGACACCAACCATTTCCATTTCTTCTTTAAGTGCTTCTGCTGCTCTAGAAGATTGGTTTCTATATATAGCATCTGATATTTCATCATCCACACCTTTTAAAGCATATACTAAATCCTTCATAGTTACTTCTTTCAGTACTTTCTGTATGCTTATATCATCTAATTTGACAATATCTTCAAATACAAATATATTAGATTTAATTTGAGCTGCTAAGGCTGGGTCTTTTTCTTCAATAGTATTCAAAATATTCTTTTCTGTTTTTCTATCAGAATTAAGTAATATTTGAACTAATGTAGATATTCCTCCATAGTCTTTAAAATCTTCACCACTTATTGAATGTAATTTATCCTCTAATGAGCTTTCAATTACACTTATAACATCTGGAGATATTGACCCCATTGAACTTATTCTCATAGCTACCTCATTTTGTAAATCAAAATCTAAATAAGCTAAAACTTCTGCACCATTTTCAGGATCCATATGTGCAAGTAAAATAGCTATAGTCTGTGCACTTTCATTTCTAAGTATTTCTAATATCTTCTTTACATCTAGTTTTATAATATGTTTAAAAGGTTTTGTACTTGTATCTATTGATATACCTTCAAGTAATTTACTTGCTTTGGCATTTCCCAGGGCATTACTTAACAATTCTTTGGCATATTCAAGCCCGCCTTCTATAACATAATCTTTCGCTTTATTTATTTCTACAAACTCTTTTAATATTTCTCTTCTTTCTTTTGAAGCTATTGAAGAAATATTTGCAATTTCCAAACCTATTTTTTGAACTTGTTTATCTGGTAGACTTTTTATTATATCACTAGCCACAGTTGGACCTAATGTCATTAACAGTACAGCGGCTTTTTTTAAACCTTCACCTTCTACCTTCTCTTTCTTATCATTTTCACTTATATCACTTAAATCAAACGCATTAACATTTGTAATTTCCGCGGACACTTTCTATCCCCCTTACTCGTTTAACCAAGTTTTTATTATCTCTGTGACTTGGTCTGGTTTTTCTTCTGCATACATTTTAACAGCTTCCTCTAATGTCAATTCTGGGTCATCTCCTAATAGAGGATTGTCTTTCTTATCAATAGAATTAGTACTATAAACTTCATCTTCATAATCCATATCTTCTTGTTCACTTCTCTTTTTATATATTAAGTATCCAATAACACCTACTGCAACAACTGCTACTACTCCAACAACCGCTTTTATTATATTGTTTTTGAATCCTTCTTTTTCAATATCTTCCATTTCTTGTTTAGCTTCTGCCTTACCTTTAGGGTCAAATACCATTGAAACAACGCTAAGAGTATCTCCCCTAGCTCCATCCATGCCTATAGCATTATTAACAATATCTTCCACATCAGCTTGAACACCTTTAGCTATTTTTCCATCTATAGCAACAGAAGCTGTCAATCTTTTAAGTTCTCCAGGCGCAACTATAGTGTGAGTTTCAATCTTACCTGTTTCATATTCAAAACTCTCATCCAAACTATCTTCTGTATTAGTACCATTTTTATTTCCTTGGTTATTCATATTAGCATCTACACCTTGGACATTATTTGTTGCAGATTTAGATGAATTTTTTGACCTTGTTTCCTTTATAGCAACTTTATCAGGGTCAATTTTTATTTCAGTTTTTTCAGCTGTATCAAAACTCAAATCAGCATTTACTGTAGCTTTTACTTTTCCTGTACCAAATATTGGTTCTAACATATCTAAAATAGATTTTTCTAATTGTTTATTCAACGCCTGCTCAGATGCCTTATTTTTATCAATACTAATAGCACCATTTATCGGTTGATTGTTTTCATCAACTTCTTCATCATCTAAGATGCCTTCAGATAATAAGTTCATTTTGTTATCAATAACTTGAACATTTTTCTCTGGTATATTTGTAACACTTCCTGATACAAGTGCCATAACAGATTTTATTTGATTTTTCTCTAAAGTAGTTCCTGGCTTTAGCATCAAATAAACTGCTGCACTTCCTGGAACAGCTTCCTTCTCAAATACAGAAGACTCACCAAATGTTATATGTACTCTAGTATCTTCCACCTGAGGAAAACTCTTGATTGTTTTTTCTATTTCTCCTTGTATCATTCGTTGCTTCTTAATTTGAAACTCTTCATCAGTAAGACCTATTGATGAACTATCATCCATAAGTGCAAATCCTTTAGAACCACTTGTCAAACTTGGAGCTAACTCTAATCTCAACTTATCAACTTCTGTTCTAGGAACATAAATTGTACTTCCTTTTACCTTTGTATCTATCTTTCTAGACTCTAATTCTGCTGATATATCTGCAGCATCTTGAACATCTAGTTCTGAAAATAAGACTGCATACTTATTTTTGCTTGCAGATATTGCTGTAAATACTAGTGCTAAACATATAGCAACAATCCCTATACCTAATGCTATCTTAGTTCCCTTTTTTAGAGAACTTATTTTTGTCCTAGATTTAGCAACTTGCTCCTTAATCTTATTTTTAAAACTGGCTATCATTGATTATTACTCCTGTTCAAAAGGCTAAATTTGTACTTTATTCATTTCTTGATATGCATCATGAATCTTATTTCTAACTTCTATTAAATATTGCATAGATAGTTGTGCTTCTTGACCTTTTAACATAACTTCATGCATAGAAACATCTTCGCCTTTTATAAATTTTTCTTTCATATTATCTGCTGTAACTTGCTGAAAATTGACTTTATCTATAGTATCCATTATTACATCTTCGAAATTCTTTTTTTCTTCTTTATTATTAAAATTTAATGGTTTTGTTTCTCCAATTAAATTATCTAACTTTGCACCTTGCATTAAATTGTTAATTTGTGTAATTGGCATAATTTATCCCTACTTTCCTATTTCCAGTGCTTTTGATATCATAGACTTCTGAGCATTTAATGTATCTATATTAGACTCATATGCTCGTGAAGCTGTTATTAAATCTGTCATTTCAACCAATATATTTACATTTGGATATTCTACGTATCCATTTGGCTTTGCATCTGGATGAGATGGGTCATATACTTCTTTAAGAGGTGATTTATCATCTTCAACAGATGTGACTTTTACTCCTAGCATACCTAATTTGTTATCATAATTTTCTTCAAAGGAAACAATTTTTCTTCTGTATGCTTCCCCATTTGGACCTCTTGTAGCGTTTATGTTAGCTACATTAGATGATATGATATCCATTTTCAAGCTTTCTGCTGTTAAACCACTAGCAGAGATCTCCATTCCACTGAACACACTCATCTTCTAATTACCTCCCACTTATTATTGATTTGGTCATTGCTATTTTACCATTTGCAAAACCTATCAAAGCATTGTATTGTAACGTTGTCATTGCTTGATTTACTTTTTCTTCTTCTATATCCACATTATTTCCATCCACTCTTAAACCTTTAGAATTATCTGTTTTTTCTTCTATTTTTGGCATGGCATCATTTAATGTTTCTTCAAAGGTTACGTAATGTTTTTTGTAGCCTTCAGTATTTATATTTGCTATATTATTCGCTATTGCCTGACTTCTTAGATTAGTTGCATCTAATCCCATTTTTATAATGTCATATGTATTCATACTCACTCCTCCTCAAAATATATTTATCTACTATATTTAGTGATTAAAGTTGAAGTTGCTATATTACAAAAAATGACTTCTTTACCCATCTAAATTTATTACATTTCTATTATATTCAATATAACGCTTTATTTTTTAGTAATAAAACAAATCTTTTTTTAATTAACCTCAATGAAAATAAAAAAAAATTTTAATATGTATTTAAATATTTCTACGTAAAGTTGCTCTTTTTTGTAAAATAGCAACTTTTCTAGATAGTCTATTTTTATTTTTACTTATACTTGGTAAAATATGTTATAATTTATATTTCCTACTGTAATAAAGTGAACTTTAGCAACAAAATGACTGCCAAAAAGGCAGTCATTTTCGACTAATTCTACATATACAGTATACTTAGGATTCTTTTTGGCAACTGGCTGACATAGTTCGTACATACAAACCTTAGCCCCTATAGCTTTGCGTCACTAGATTTATCTAGTTTTGCCTATTTAGTTTTAATTTAAGTATACAATAAATAACAATTTTTTTAAATATTTTTTTTATGTATACTTAAACATTTTATTTTAAAAACTTAGTTATTATTAATTATACAGATTATAAATACTATATTCTACAATTTTATAATAAATTATCTGAAAATATTTTTATTTTAGAAAAATATAAGACAAATCTCATCTTTATTGTATATATTTCAATTTTATTTATATAATATATCAATATCTAAAAATATTAATTAACGAATCTTAAATAAACTATACATAAAAAATTTATTTATGGTATTATTATAATTCATTTAATATTCATTTATAATTTTAATTACATAGCTAACTTCTTCATCTTTCATACCAACAAATAAAGGTATACTAACAACTTTATTCGAATAATTCTCAGCTATATTAAAACTTCCCTTTTTATATCCCAAATAAGAATATGCTTCAGATAAATGGGGTGGTATAGGATAATGTATTATAGACTCTATACCATTTTTCTTTAAGTATTTCATAAATGTCTCTCGTTTTTCAACTTGTAAAACAAATAAATGCCATACATGTGTACAGTTCTTTTCTATTTTTGGAAGTATAACTTTTGAATTGTTAATTTCATTAAGATATCTATGTACGATTTTTGACTTTTCATTTTCAATTTCATTAAGATATTTAAGTTTTACTCTTAACAAACCTGCCTGAATTTCATCCAATCTTGAATTATATCCAACAAATTTATTATGATATCTCTTTTCTGAACCATAATTTCTAAACACTTTCACTTTATCAGCTATTTCTTTATTACTCGTTACTATAGCACCTGCATCTCCAAATGCACCTAAATTTTTACTTGGATAAAAGCTAAAACATCCTACATCTCCAAATGTCCCTGTCATTTTTCCATCATATTTAGCTCCATGAGATTGAGCACAATCTTCAATTAAATACAAATTATATTTTTCACACAATTCTTGTATCTCTTTCATTTTACTTGCCTGACCATATAAATGTACTACTAATATAGCTTTTGTCTTACTATTTATCTTTTTTTCTATCTTAGATGAGTCTATATTATAATACTCGTTAGGTTCTACAAATACTGGTTTAGCTCCATTTATACTTATTCCCATGACACTAGCAATATATGTATTTGATTGCACTATTACTTCATCGCCTTTACCTATCCCTAATGCTCTAAATGCAATTATCAGTGAATCTAAACCACTAGCTAAACCTACACAATATTTGCTACCTACATATCTAGCAAATTCTTCTTCAAAGTACTTTACTTCATTTCCAAGGATATAATATCCACTTTCCATTACATCCATAACCTTCTTTTCATATTCTTCTTTATGGATCTTAAATTGTTCTAATAAATTATTAAACTTAACTAACATAAAGTTACATCCTTATCTATCTATTATCTATGTGGCTATGCTAAATTCATTTAATTAATAAGATATCTGTATGCATAGTAACTAGATAATATCTATGTATTTTAAAAACTCTTCATAATCTCTGATATAATCATCTTCATTATAGTATTCAGAAGCTATTGAAATTAAAACAGTTTTCTCATCAAAATCAAACATTTCATGCCATACCCCTGATCCTATATACAGTCCCACATCATTTCTATTTAGAACAATGGTTGTATCTCTCACACCATCAAAACATCTTATCTTAACACTTCCATTTAGGCAAACTAACACTTGCTCTAAAGTTTTATGAGCATGAAAACCTCTCCTTACACGATGTGGTACATCATATATGTAATACACTCTCTTTATATCAAAAGGTATAGCCTTATTTGATTCTAATGCAATTAAACTTCCTACGTACTCACTTCCAATAGATTCAAACTTAATTAAATTGTACTTTTCCATAAATGTCCCTACCCTGTTTATAATAACTTTTTAATAAGATATTACTTCATATTTTAATTTACAATAAATTCTCGTTAATAAAAAATATACTACATCCAATATTTGTCCTTTGGCTCTTTTAAGTCTATCTCCTCACAATTTAGAGTTTCACATAATTCATAGATTTTACTTGCAAATAATATATCATGTATTGATAGGCCTATATTGTAAGACACTATTCTATCGTCATCAAGTTCTCTTCCTTGTGCTTGTTTACTTAAAACATCATGAAATTCACATGAATACTTGTATTTATCTATATTTTCCAGATGTTTCAAATGATTATAATCGTCTAAATATACTTTATCAAATAAATAATCTACATTTCCAAAGCCCATAACATGTACAGGTAATAGTAAAGCACCTTTTTTAAACCATTCAAATTCTGAAAGGTATTCATCTGTATATGTAACAGTTGAAATTACCACATCTGAATCCATAATGAGTTCTTTATGTGTATCACATATCTTAAAACTAAACTGGTCATTATCCTTATATTTTTGTACAAACGACTGTGCTTGGTCTTTATATCTAAGCAACTTTATATTTATATTCATATTTTTAAGGGTATACAAAAGCATATTCATTATAGAAGAAGCAGTTACTCCTAACCCCATAATAGCAATAGTATTAAAGTCTTTTTTAGCAAAAGTATCAATCGCGAGAGCAGCCACAGCAGCAGTCCTAAAGGCTGTAATATAATTACCATCTAAAATAGCCTTTAGCTTAGCATTCTTCATATCATATAGAAATATATCTGAATTTAAACTTGGATTTCTTCCTGGTAATCTTGTAACCATTTTTATTCCACCAATCATATGATTATGATTTAAAGATGGCATTATATTGTAAAATACATGCCCTTGTTCTACCATACTTATTTTTGGTGGTAATTGACAATCTTTTTTTGTTAAAAATGATTCTTTTATCCACTCATATCCTTGCTTCTGAGATATATTCAATGACATAATTTGTTCATGAGTTATTAACTTCATATCTACCATGCTCCCTTATTTAAAAATTTTCTATCATATTCTCATTATTCTCATCAAGTATTTCTATCATTTCATGAATATATTTCTTCTTTATATTTGCATCAAATATATTATTTGCTATTCCATAAATTCTTCCACAATCCTGTCTCTCATCCTCATATAATCCTATTGTATCTCCGTCTTTTACTAGTAATAGAAATTGAGTTACATAATCTAATTTTTCTATTTTATCTATATTATTTATCGTCTTTATTGTTCCAGGCCTTATGTATATTGGTAATGCGTATGCACACTTTGATAAATGCATATTATATTTTTTTATTTCATTAAAATCTATGTCATTATTCACACTAAAATTTGCAAATAGCCTTCCTATATCTAAATCTGTTATCTGTGAAATTGCTAAATAATCACATCCTCCAGGTAATCTTGGCATAACTTCAGATACCTTTATTCCATCTTCCCCCACTAGCATCTGAACATAAAGAGGTCCATTCTTTATATTAAAAGCCTCTGTTATCTTTTGATATATCGATTTTATTTCTTCTTCATACTGAAAACAATACTTTGATGGATATAGTAATCTGTCTGGCTTTCCAGCTCTCCCTACATGTATATTTACAAGTTCTCTATCTCCGATATAAAATACATGTGACTCTCCATTGTAGACCCAAGCTAGTCCTTGTATTTCCTCACTTTCATAAAATTCTTCAATTATTACTTTTCCATCTTGTGAAATTTCCCTAGAATATTTAAATTTTTCTATTAATTCCTCTATATTTGATACAAAATATACACCTCTTGAACCATAACCATCAACAGGTTTTATTACAAGCGGAAAATTTAACCCTTGTATTTTTTCTAAATCTTTTAAACTTTCAAGAATACAATAATCAGTTGTAGGTATTCCATTGTTTTTAAAATATTTTTTCATAACAGCCTTATTAGTTACAGACTCAAGTTGATTGCAAGAAATCACACATGGTAAATTTAATTCATTTGCAATATAAACATATGGTTTCATTAAAGAATCTGTAAATCCAGTCAAAATTCCATCTATCTTTTTATCTATGGCTATATTTTTTATTTTATCAAAATCAAATACATCAACATCTATTGCTTCATCACAAACTTTTTTTGCAGGAGTATCAATTCTATTATCACAAACAATTGTGTATATTCCTTCTTTTTTAGCTGACATAACAATATTCTCAAAATACTTAATTGAGCCTAAAATCATTAATCTTTTCATATACAAACCTTCTTTATAAGTTAATTACTTTTATGTAAAATTATAATACTAGATATTTACTATATTCTATAAACTCTATAAATCATAATTATCACTTATTTATACTTTTATAGTATGTTCTGTTACAGATTGCACTCGATCCAAAACCTTCTTTAAATGTAGCTAGACCTTCATCTAAATATTTTCCTCTATTTAGAGTGCTAATTCCAAAAGAAAGATACTTAAAATTTCTCTCTAAGGCATTTTTTATTAGATTATAGTATAAAAATATCATTGGATAATATTTATTATACTTTGAGTTTGATGCTAGATATTGAGTATGATAAACTCTTTCTTGAAAGTTAAATACCATACTTCCACAAATCATAATGTCATCAATATATACTGCATAAAATTCCACAATATCTCTTAATCTATTATTTTTAAACTCCAAAAGTTCTTCTATTGAATGTATTACTTTAGCTCCTTTACTATCTAAACAATTAGAAAGTAAATCAAAAAAATATACTATATCTTTATCACCATGTAGTCTTTTAAAGGTAAGATTGTTCTTCAAAGAATATTTAAAATATCTTCTTTTACTATATCTAAAATTGGCTAATATATCTTCTTTATACTTATTCAACTCTAAAAACATATTTAGTTCATCATAAAACATGTAATTATTCTTAAATAGAAAATACTCTAGTAATGAAGTATCTTCCTTACAAAATATTCTTGATGTATTTTTTAAATATACTTTATTAAAATTTTGTTCTTGTAAATACATTTCTAACTCATTTGTAATGGCATTTACATGCCTAATATCATTAAAACCACTTCTTATTATAATGCCCCCAAAGGTGCTTCCTAAATGAGAAAAAAATATTTTTTCACCATTTTCATAAATTTCACATGCAGGCACAACTGCGAGTATTTCTTCACCTTTATATATTACTAATGAGTGGTCAGAGAATTTTCCCTCTTTATGATAATTAAGGAAATTTCTAGTTTGCAGAAATGTACCATTTATAGATTTATTTTCTACAAAATAATCCCAGTTCTTTTCACAACTTTTTTCAAATTTATTAATATGAATATTGTTCATTTTATCACCTATAACATTTTTTTATTTTCTACCATATAACCATATAAAGCTACAAAAAATTGATAATCTTCGATTTCATCATTTTTATGTAAATCATACTTAACTTTATGATAATTAGCCTCACTGTATATTTTGTCTATATAGTTTTTTATTTCAACACAATGTTTATTCATAACAAAATGTTTTATTTCTAATTGTTTTTCTTTTAGATCATTCCTATCAAATTCATTAGCATTGTATCTTTTTATCATATCTACAACCTCTTTGATATTGTTATAATCAAATTTATCTATAAAATCCCACATATTTGTGAAAATTGGTGAAACTTCATTTTTAAATTTAACAGGAATTAAACCATATAAAATTGCATCTAATTTTGAAGTATGGCTTCCTACCATAAAAGATTCTAAATATATGTCTGAAATTCTGTAGAAATCATCTATATTCTTCGCAGTCCCAAAGCATAGAATTCTATTATTTGTAACATTACTTAGAGTTTTCCAATAGATATTATCTGTATCAACTCCTACAACAATAATAATTGTATTATCTGTATTTTCAATTAATGTCTTAGCAATCTTAAAGTAATTAATATCATTTACACTATTGTATTTTCTTTCACTAGCAATAGTTAATATTATTGTCACATCATCATCCAAATTATATTGCTTTCTAATTTTAGATTTTGAAAAAACTTCTTTTTCTATTAATGGAATTGGCAATATTTCAGATTTATCTACACCTCTTTTATTCAAAGTAATTGATTGACTAACTTCGCTAAAATCAATAACAATATCTGCAGTACTTGCTCCTAACCAAAAAGTACTATCATAATGATTAACATGTAAAATGGGTATTTTTCCATCAATTCCAAAAGCAACAACTGGTATTGTATCCCACATATGAACATATAAAACAACTATATCAGCCCAATCATAGGCTATTGTTCTTAAAGCCATAGCTCTTTTTAAATAATCATCTGAGACTGAATCCAAAGATATAATTTCACCACCACTCTCATCTGTTGCTTTTAATAACCAATCTGGCAATGTCTCTGATTGCCATGTAGTTATAATTGAATGAACAGAATCTTTGTCACTTTCAATCCAATTTTTAACTACTCTTGTATGACCTCCTGTTGAATACCCCTCACTTAAAACATGTAATACCTTTCTTCTTTTTAAATCTTTTTTCGTAAATAACTTTATATTTTCTACATCAGGTAAATTATTGGCACATTCTAACAATGCTCTTTCGCATTTTTCACAAGAATACAAACCAGTATGATTAAAAACAGAAAAACGAGCAATTTTAGAAACAATGTCTAAAACAGCATTATAGTTCTTTAATTTTAATTGTTGCTCAATTCCTTCTTTTAAACACTCTGTTACATACTTGTTTTTATTAAGTATAGTACAGGCCTTATCTTTATCAAATTCATAAAAATCTTCTCTTTCTAAATCAAGTTTTATGTACTCTTTTACAAATTTTAGTCTATATTCATCATAGCCATTACTTATATTTGCTATCCCAGAGTCATGCATGCACCAAGGTTTATCTTGTTTTGGTACAATAACCTTGTAGTTATTTTGCTTAAATTCCATACTTTGTGACAAATCATAAAAATGCCATCCATCAAATTTATCTTCTCTCCATAATATATCATACTGAGTAATCATAATTAATCCATCTATAGCCATGACTGTATCAAAATCTCCTTCAAAGCTATTAAATTCATAAATATCCATTCTACCTGTATGACTATCATATACTTTCCCCACTTTATTATTAGAATCCCACCAAACTCCACTTACAGGTATGTCTTTCACTCCAGCTACACCAATCATTCCTACATCAATATTTTTATTAAATATATCTAAAATATCATATATAAAGTTTTTATTAATTATAAATGTATCTTGATGTAAATATACCTTATATTTAGCATCTACTTCTCTCATAGCTTTATTATAAGCAGATGAAATTGAATTAGCTCCTCTCAAAGCAATTGTTTCTATACTAAAATCTTTTGGAATATCTAGACTATTTATATATACAAGACATTCCTCATAAAGTCTTTCATCATTTACACAGGTTATAAAACATAGCTTTTCATTATTCATATTTCTTTCTTCCTTCAATAAAATAAAGTATATCTTGTATATCACTTTCACTCTGTACTTTCTCACTACTATTCTTAATTAAGTCATAAGCAATTTCAAATTCTTTTAAATCACACAATACAGTAGTTATATTGTATATTGTGTCAATGTTATCTCTATCTATATTTAAAGCCATCATAAACATACTTATGCTAAAATCACCCAGACCTCTATTAAATGCCTCAGCACCCAATCTATTTAGTATAGTTGTCTTATTTATTGAAAACATATCAACTAAATATTCAATATCATCAATAAAACATTGTTCAGTTATATTATAATTATCAAATATATAACTTAAATTATCATCCACATCTAACTCATTATCAATTCTCATTAAAGCATATTTTAAATTAACCATACTAACGCTAGAATATCTTCTAGTATCTACACAGTTAGAAGCTTTTACTATATATTGATAACACTCATATTGTTCTCTCATATCTTTATGGCTTTCTTTACACATTGTATCGATGAATCTATTGTCATCCTCTGAAAGCCTCATTCTAGTAGCACTAATACTATCTATTATGTAATTACTATCATTAAACATTCTTATTATCTCATTTAATGTAAAAAATCTTAAGTGAGTCCTATCCAAAATTCCTGAATCAGTATATGTAAAATTACCTTGTACAAGGTTTCTTAAAACGGACACATGCATAATATTTGGTATACTTGATATCAAATGACCATCCTTCTTTAGATATCTCTTTAGGTCATTGACTATCTTCCATGGATTAACTAAATGTTCAAGTACATCTCCCAATATTATATAATCGAAGAAATTTTTATTATAATCTAATTGTACTTTTTCTATGTCTGCTATCAGTACCTCTCCAGTGTTTTTTGCTAATTTACCTGCTGATTCACTTATTTCTATTCCATATATGGATGAATTTTTATATATATTTTTTATTTCTAAAAGAGTAGCTCCTAAACCACAACCTATTTCTAAAACATTGATATTTTTCTCTACATTACAATCTATTTCAGAAATTAAGTCAGTTCGTATCATTCCACTGTATTCTGGATTAAAGCCCCATTTAGTCTCAAATTTTCTTCTATTAATATCCATTATATCTGTGTATTTATTACGATTTTCTTTAAAAGATACACTTCCAAAATGGTGTATAAAAGTATCCTGGCATAATAATAATTTGTATCCTTCTTCTAACATTCTAAAAGATAAATCATCATCTTCAAAATTTCCAGGTGTAAATAGCTCATCTAAAACACCTACATTATCTACTACAGATTTCTTTATTAACATACAGAAACCAACTAATTTAACTCTATATTTCCATGAATTGATGTTAGATTTATTTATTTTTTGTGCAAATATAAACATATCCTCAATTGATTTGTAATCCACATCAATTTGTTGATAATATGAGCATGCATTTGTTATTGGACCCACAGCTCCTATATTATCTTGTGACCATAAAGCTTTATTCAAATTATAAAGCCAATTAGGAGTAACTATTACATCATTATTTAATAATAATATGTTTTCACCCTTAGCTAACTCAATACCTTGGTTGCACCCTTTTGGAAACCCTAAGTTTTTATTATTATATACAGATTTTATATCTGATTGTTCCTTTAGCCAATCCACTGTTTCATCTGAAGAGTTATTATCAATTATTATTATTTCATATTTATTTTTTGGCGTAAATTTTCTAATACTTTCAATGCATAATTTGGTATATTCTATTTGATTATATGTCAATATTATTATACTGGTAAATTTTATATCTTCATTTGCAAACGTATATTGCCAATCTTTTATTATATTTTTAGATTCTTCATTAACGGTTATTGGTATGCTCATTCTCTAAGTCTCCTATTTTTAAATTTATTTTAAACTTTTTAGGTATTCTATATTATATATAGTATCCTCATTTTCTACATCTAATGATAACGCCTTTTTTAACATAAAATCAGCTTTCTCAAGTTTATTTTCAAACATATATAAAATCCCTTTTATATTTAAAATTTTGACATCATCTACAAATGTTTTTGAATAGTCTTCTACCAATAATTTTGCATCATTTATTTTGCCATTTTCAATCATATTTTCTATACTAATAATAAATCTATCTTTTAATTCTTTAAATTCTTGACTTTCTTTTATATTTTCTTCTAATTCATTTATAAGTATTTTTATTATTTTGTTATAAAAAGGATATTCATTTAGTAATTTACTCATATTATTTATATATTCTAATTTTTCATTAGTATCATTTATTTTGTTCTTAGTATCAAGTAGATTCTTAAATTCTATAGTAAATTTATCTAAATCATTACACACAAACTTTATTAATTCAAAATCACTTAGATTACTATATATGTATTTTATATATTTATAAGAGTACATTATATAAATATAAAAAATATCCTTATACTTTTCATCACTTAAACTAATATTTTCTAAAACTACTTTCGATATAACTTTATATACTCTTATCTTTTCTATTTCTGATGTGTTTGGACGACTAATTATGTACTTATATAATTCTAAATTAAAACTTCTTTCCAATGCTAAAAGATATTTTAGATATTTCTCTATCCAAACATATTCCATATCATAAAAAATATCTAGTAAATCAATTTTTTCTTCAAAAGCTATTTTTATAATACATGCATAAATTATTTCTTTCTCTTCATTTAGTATTTCTTTGCATGTATCTACAGATACATGTTTATTTATTCTTATCTGATTTAAAAGTCCATAATTACCTTCAATATCACAAAAGCTTTTATATACAGCCTCTTTTTCATCATCTTTTATATTATTTATAAATTCTTCTATATTTCTATAAAAACTATTTCTTTCAACTTTAGAATTTGGAATTTCCTTATAATAGTTTTTTATATCTTCAAATCTATTCAATTTATATAAGGACATAAATAAGCTAAAATACACATTTTTCTTTTTTTCTATATCTTCAATATTATCATATTCTGAAATCACTAAATCATATTTTTCAAGCTTATAATAGACCTTTATCAATGTAATAATAGCCTCATCTCTAAGCCCTACAGTATCAGTATCTGAAAATAAGCTATTTGCTTGTGTACTTATTTCATAATTATCTAACAGATAAATATATCTCTTGTACGAATCTATACTATTCTCGTATTTACCTAAATCAACTTGTGCTCGTGCAACATAATAATATATATCAATATTATTCATATCTTTCTTGATATACTTTAAACATAATTTTTCACATTTCTTATGTTTTCCTAAGTATAAATATGTTTTTACAAGGCTTGTTATCAAGTAACCAGGTGCCGATTCTAGTTTAGAGTATAATTCATAAGACTTCTCAAGATAATCTAAAGCCTCTTGATATTTTCCTAATATAATAAAATTTTTCCCTAATTGGTAATTTATATATGGAGATCTCTCATCCTCTTTTAACTCTTCAAACAATAATTTTTCATTTCTTTTTACTTTATTTAACCTTATTTCTTCATCTTCAAACAAATATCCATAATGTTCAAAGTCAGCAATATTATTAAATATAGGATTTTTGTACATTGGTTGTTCATGAACTTTCCCATGGTATTTAAAATCAACATTCTTGAAAAGTCTAAGTACTGAACAATATCCATATGATTTTTTATCATATGAATAAAGATTTTTTAATTGTATAGATGCAGAATTAAATTTTTTATCAAGTCCATCTTTAAAAAATCTTACAATAGTTGAAGAATCAATTAGTATTTCATCTGCATCTAATATAAGTAGCCATTCACCCTTGGCATATGATATTGATATGTTTCTCATACTAGAAAAATCATTATTCCAATTATGAACATATACCTTCTCTGTGTATTTTCTAGATATTTTTATAGTGTCATCTGTAGAACCTGTATCGACTATTATAAGTTCACTGTCTATAGAGTTTCTTAATGTGGTTAATGATTTTAAAGTTTTTTCAAGTATCTTCTCTTCATTTTTGACAATCATGACTATACTAAGTAACATATATATTTTCCTTTCAAAGCTATATTTTCTAAAAAAGAAAAGAGTAAAGCAAAGCCCTACTCTTCTTCTCTATCCAATATACAAAATTATTTTATCCTAATAATTGTAAAACTCCTTGTGGCTGTTGATTAGCTTGAGCAAGCATTGATTGTGATGCTTGAACTAATATATTCATTTTAGATAAGTTAACCATTTCTGAAGCTACATCTGTATCTCTTATTCTTGATTCAGCAGCTGTAACATTTTCTAAAGTATTACTCAAGTTAGTTTGAGTTGACTCTAGTCTATTTTGTTGTGCCCCTAATTTTGCTCTTGATGTATTTAATTCTTTAAGAGCTGCATCTAAGCTAGATACCATTTGTTTAGCTGCCTCAGTTCCTGAAGTTCCATCTACATTCATACTTGCTATTGTAGAACTAGTTATTCCAGCTGAACTCATTATACTTGCAGTGTTTACTAGTGCAACTTTTATTTCATTGTTATTATAAGATGTACCTGCAACATTTGTTCCATAGTTAGCTCCAACTTGTAATCTTACCTCTGTAGAACTTCCATCAAGTAGTTTCTTACCATTAAACTCTGTTGAACTTGATATTCTTTCAACTTCATCTTTTAGTTGTGATAACTCATTAGCTATTTTTTCTCTTTCTTCAGCATTATTAGTTTCATTTGAAGATTGTACTGATAAAGTTCTCATTCTTTGTAGTATGTTTCCAGTCTCTTCTAATGCACCCTCTGCTGTTTGTACAACAGATATACCATCTTGAACGTTTCTTCCTGCTTGGTCTAAACCTTTTATTTGAGCTCTCATTTTCTCAGATATTGCAAGTCCAGCAGCATCATCAGCAGCTCTCTTTATTCTAACCCCAGAAGATAACTTCTCCATAGACTTACTTTGCGCATTTACGTTTCTTCCCATTTGATTATTTGCTACCAAAGCACTTACATTTGTATTAACTCTCATTATTTTACCCTCCTTAGTATAGTTGACATCCTTGTCATTTCTACTTTTAACCTTTATATTAATTCTTCAATTATATCATCGGACAAGTTAACCTATAACTTTATACTTTTTTATTAAAAATATTTACTTTTTCTCTATTTAAGCTATAATACATTGTGTTTACTTGTTTAGTAAGCTTGTACTCATGTAACTCTTTTTTTACTTCTGACAATTGTTCTTGTAAAGAATTTCTTATTCTATCATCAATTTCAATTAATTCCATATCATTATAAAACTGTATAAAGTCATTTTTATCCACTTCACTTATACTATTTATAATATTTTGTCTCTCATTTAATCTATTACTTATATTTTTATACTCCTCTTTTTCAATCAAGGTTATAATTTGTAAAGATATATCTTTATATAAGTTTATTTTTTCTTCTAATTTATCCATAACTAATTACCTTGTGCTTGTGAGAAATAGTTCATTTGGGAAGAATATTGATTTAATAAAGACTCCAAAGCTGAATATTTAGCATAAAGTCTTTTCTCTTTATCATTCATTTTTTCAACTAGTCTGTTTATATTTTTTTCTTGCTCTGCAATTTGTTTTGAATACACATTTTCACTGGCAGAAGAAGTCTTTTCTATACCTGATTTTTTAACAAATTTAGAAAATGAACTTCCTGAATAATCATATACGATATCTTTCAGTTTTTCAAACATTCCCTTATCATCATAATTTGAAGAATATCCAGCTAAAGTTTTGTACACCTTGTCACTATCATCTATAAGTGCTTTTGAAAAAGCATCTGCATTAAATGATATTTGACCTTTTTTATTATAATTCTCATGTTCATTGATACCTAATTTACTTAATACAGAAATATTTTTCCCATCTCCAAAAAATGCAGATTGAATCTCTTCAACAAAAGCTCTTAATTCATCATCGTTTCTAAGTATACCTTCTTTAGCCTTTTTTTCCCATTTTTCTATTTCTTCAGTTGTCATATCTTCTTTTTGGTCATCTGTAAGAGGTGGATAATCTTTTGGCTTTTTAGTAGTAACTAGTCCATAAACCTTATCCATCAACTTATTATAGTCATCTACAAATGCCTTCATATTTTTAGTAGCTTCTTCAGTATCAGTAACAGAAACTAGTTTAGCATTTCCTTTTGAATTTACATTGTAATCAATATTATCTATTTTAAATGAGTTCTGTTCTTTACTTATATGTGTTACTCTTCCTTGTTCATCAGTTACATCAGCTTCTAGATTTTTTCCATGTACCACTGCAAATTTACTTCCACTAGTATCAGTTCCAAATGTAATACCATTATCAGTAGCAATTTGCTGAGCTAAATTATCATTTCCAGTTACTTTTAAATCAAGATCTGATGACGAACCAGTCTGTTTTCTCGAAATAATCAATTCACCTGTCATCTCGCTATAAGAAGCCTTTATATCGCTATCTGCACAAAGTGAATTTATCTTACTTACAATAGTACTTGTAGTATCTTGTTCAGATATTGGTACATTTACACCACCTATAGTTAAAGAACTAGCTCCACTAGCATTTGGTGGGAATTGTTGAACAATAGGGTCACTTGAGTTTAACTTAATAGTCACTTTTGCTGGTTCAGCCATTTGAGAAACTGCAAATTGATAATTTATTTTCTCTGCACCAGCTGACCCTTTTGCTACTATAATGCTTTCATCAGAGCTAGTTATTCTTGTAGCAGAGTATGCATTTTTACTTACTATACTGTTAGGAGATTCTATACTTAAATACTTATCATAAAGATCCTTTGATTCCTGTATAATATTTCTATATATTTCTTGTTTCCATTTAACTATTTGTTGATCCTGTTTCGCTTTATCAACTTTTTCCTTATCTCTTGTCATACTAGCTTCTATTATACCTTCCATATCAAAATTTCCTGAAAGGCCTGTAACTCTTATAGGACTTATACTTGACATATATTTATCCCCCCATCCATAATTATACTTCTAATTTACTATAAACTTCATGCCATGTATCTCTAATCTGTTCTACTATTGGCAATATCTCATCAATTATTTTAATCTCCTTATTTACATCAGCTCTTATTAATTCAGCTTTTATAAACTCATAAACCTTATACATATCTTTTGCCCATTGTCCTGCATTTTGGTCTAATGTAGTCATTAATTCTGTAAATATATTTTGAACTCTCACAAGTTCACTATGTGCTTTCAAATAATCCTTATTTAAAAGTGCTACTCTTGATATATTAGTATATTCTACTGTAGCATCTACAAGCATTAATAGTAGTTCTTCTTTTGATAACTCATTTAGTTTATCTAAATTTAAATTCATTATTTATACCTACTTCTTTCTTCTTTGCTTTTTTTATCAGCTTCATGCCATGTATCTTTAATTTGCTCTATTACAGGTAACACATTATCTATTATCTGAATGTCTTTTCTAATATTGGCTCTTGAAAGTTCATATCTTACAAAATCATAAACTTTGTACATATCTTTTGCCCATTGTCCTGCATTTTGGTCCAATGTAACCATTAATTCTGTAAATATATCCTGTACTCTTATAAGCTCTCTATGTGCTCTTTGTGTATTTTTATCTACAATAGCTCCTCTGGCTATTTTTGTATATTTTACTGCCCCATCAACAAGCATAAGCAACAATTGTTCCTTTGATGCCATAAAAACAGCATTTTGCTTATAAGAACTATAAGGGTTTTCTCCATACATATATTACTTCCTCCAAGAATTTTATTTTAATGATTTTAAAATTTTTATATTTTTATTTGTAGCCTTTATATTTTCACTCTTTACTTTCTCATATATTTCTTTTCTTAGTATATTTATATTGTTAGGAGCTGATATGGCTAGTTTGACATTATTTCCATCTACTCCTACAACTTTGACCTCTATGTTCTCTCCTATAAGTACTGCTTCATCTTTTTTCCTTGAAATGACTAGCATCCACCATCACCTCTCAGTAATGGATGCCTTATTGAATATTTCTCATCCTGTAAAATTATTTGCATTCCAAAATTATTTCTTACATTTATTACTATAGGAGCTTTCATGTTCACAGTTGATTCTTCAAGCGTCTGTCCAAGAGTGATTATGTTCAATAACATAATATCATTTGGAGATTTCACTTCTAGTTTTTCAATTGTATCCTGATTTAGGACTATCTCATATTCTTTAATAATTTCAAATGGGGATACAACAATAAATCCGATACAATCTTCCTTGGTAGAATTAAACTCTTTTAAAATATCATTATCTTCTATATCTAAAAGCTTGTATTCTCTTAAATTTTCAAATCCTAGTATCCCTTTTTTTAATGTAACCTTCATCATATCTGCGTTATTTTACTATATGTAATCTAATATAGATACATTAAATAACTTTCCTCCTGTTTGTAGTGAAGCTTGATAAGTTAATTCTGCTGCCTTTAATTGAACAAGTTTTTCTCCATAATCTATTTCTTCATTTTGTGACAGAATATCCTTTAACTGTATCAAACTATCATTATTTTTTTCCTTCATAGCCTCTACTGTATTTGCTTTTGTACCATATATAGACCTAACATTCACTGTATTTTCTATTAGTTGTTCCATGTCACCTAAACAAGTTGTTGTCAGCTCTTTTATAGCATCCGCATCTGGATTTGCTAATTTTTTTGATATATTATTTAACTCTTTAAAGGGGTCAGCCTGTGTTGGGTCAAATCCAAGACTACTCAATTTAACGTTATAATCTACACTTATCCCTTGAGCTATATCCATACTCAAAGAGTCATTTAATTTATTAAGATTTAGACTAGAATTAAACTTTAAACTCACTGAACCGTCAGCATTATCTATACATTCAACAGGTGGTACACCTGTATTTGAGCCTGAAAATATGTACTTTCCTTCATGTGTTGCATTTAAAGCATTTGCAATTTCTTTCATTTTTTCATTAGTTTCATTACTAAGAGTCTTTAGTTCATCATCTGAATATGCACCATCACCACTTGCCACCAAAGTTTTCTTTATATCTGATAATAGTTTTCCAAGCTGATCTAATGCGGTATCAGTAGTTTCTAACCAATCTCCTGTATCTTTACAATTCTCAACATAAGTCTCCATAGTTTTTATTTCACTTTTTGAGTTCAATATTTTTATTGCTTTATATGGATTATCGGATAGTTTGTTTATTTCTTTTGTTGTATTAACTTGTCTATTAACCTTATCTAATCTTTGTAGATTATCTTGTAGCGAGTTTAGATAACTGCTAGACATCATACCTGTACTAACTCTCATTATAAATTCCCCCTTCTATTAAATTATTCCATTTATTACAACATCCAATAGTTGCACAGCCGTGGACATAACTTTTGCACTGGCTTGATATGAACGTTGTACTTTTATAAGCTCTGTCATTTCTTCATCTAAGGATACTCCTGAAACACTCATTCGAGAGCTATCAATATTATTTATAATTTTACGTTGATTCACTTCATCTTGATTTACTTTTTTAGAATCTAAACCTACTGATTCTGCAAAAGCTTTATAGTGGTCACTTATTGTACTTACTTTTCCACCAACTACCCCAATATCTATTTTTTCATCCTTTAATTTAGCAATCTTTGAAGCCTCATCAGCAGTAAGCTTTAATTCATTTGGATTACTCTTTATAGCTGGATTTACCTTTATGATATCTTCACCAGCTACATTTGAAGTTACAAAAAAATCTCTTACTGTTATTCCAGCAGATGTATTATAAACATCATTTATCTGTTTAGCTAATCCATCAGATACATCTTTTAAATCGCTTTTATATGTATCAATCTTACCATGCATTTCAAACAGCCCTTGTAAAGTTCCTGATACACCTGTTTTCCAAGTTCCATCTGGATTTTTTAATTCATTAAGTTCTAATTTACCATCTGCAAGCATATTTTTAACATCACCATTTTCAAGGTCTAATTTAAAACTTAAGTCATCTAATATTCTATCTCTTTCATCAAGTAAATCATTTGGAGTAGAACCTGAGCCAGATATAACATCAATAGATTTATTCAAATCTTCAAGACTTTTTAACATATCATTTATCTGTTTTATTTCAGAGTTTATATTATCATCTATATCTCCTTTTAACTTATCAAGCTTCTTATAACTTTCACTTATTAAAGTTGCTAAATTTGATGCATTTTCTACCACGAGACTTTTTTTACTGTCACTATTTATATCTTTTGCTAATGATTCCCATCCTTTAAAAAAGTCATCTATACCTGCAGATATTCCATAATCCGATGGTTCATTTATTATAGTTTCTATAGTATTATAATAGTCATACTTTGAAACTGTCTTACCATATTTATGGGCTTCTGCTCTAAATTGATAATCATAAAAACTATTTCTAGCTCTTGTTACATCTGTTACATGTACACCTGTACCTAATTGACCTCTCCCAATTGCATTGTTCAAGCTAGGCATATACATAGGGCTATTTGTGGCAAATTCTGTTCTTTGCCTAGAATAACCTTCCGTATCTAGATTACTTATATTATGAGAAATCGTCTGTATTGCTTTTTGATGTGCATTCATTCCTGAATTGGCTGTATTTAAAATGGAAAATAATCCTGCCATATTTTTCCTCCTAATATCTATTTTCTAATATTTCCATAAGAATTATAAGTTGTAGTTTGTTTGTCCATTGGTTTTATAAAATTAATCATCTTTTTTGTAAAGATAAGTTCTTTCTTTATTAGAGAATCATTTGACTCTTGTTGATTTTTAGCCAAAGCAATAATGTTCTTTAAATCTGTATATATTTCTTTTAGATATTCATCATTACTATTTTCAACAACTTCACTCATTGAAATATCTTCATTAAAAAGTTGTCTTCTCTTTATCTCTATAGATGCAAGTTCCCTACTAATATCTTCTAATTTAGGATTTAACCTATTTAAATTTTCTATATCTTTTGCAACTATATAGTCAAATTGCTCTTTTAATAATTCCATCATATTACTAAGTATCTTTTTTTCTTCATATATTATAACTTTTAAGTCTGTAATCATGACTTTATCCTCGCATATCCTCTATCATTTTTTTCGCAATTTCTTCTGGTTTTATTTTGTAAGTTCCATTTTCCAATGCATTTTTTATTTCATCGATTTTTTTATTTCTAATAGTCTCATCACTCATATTTGATACACTTGCCATTTCCTTTGCAAATTTAGATAGCTCTATCTTGTCTGTTTTACTAGTTTTTTGAACTTCTTCCACTTTTTTTACACCTGATGTATTCTTTAAATAATTATTTATTACAATATTTGAACTTACATTTTTAATATCCATATTTTCACCTCCAAAATTACATACTTATAATTTAGTTATCGCTCAAAAAATAAAAACATTTATATGATTCAAACATATTTTAAATTTTTTATAAAAATATCCCCTTAGCTAAACTCATACAGAACAGCTTAAAGGGATACTATTTAAAATGCTAATTTATATCTGAATCTTCTATTTTAGATAATCTTACAGATAATTTCTCATTTGTAATAATGCTTTCTCCATAAGCAAACAATCTATCATTTGCATATATATCTAATTTTTCATCCACATTCTTATTTAGTTTTATTATAGAACCTTCTTTTAATTCTAATATATTTTTTATTGTTTCTGTTGTATTTCCTATAGAAACAGCTACATTTACTTTTGCATTAAAAACATTTTGATTTTCTTCTATAACGCCAGTCTTTTCTTCTATTAGTTGCCCAAAATTCAATTCATATATATCCTCTTTTTTGCTATTCATAAAACTTTTCTCCTTGTATAACCTTATCTATACATATCTATCAACAAGCCTTGTATCATATCAACAGTAGAAACAATATCTATGTTTTCTTTTTCTTCACTAAGTAATTTACTAGTCATATCCTCAAGTTTATCATCAACAATCTTTACATTCTTATAGTATTGATGCTCCCAAAAACTGCTATTTTTATCAAGTGAATACATATTATCTACAACAGATTTTAGGTATTCTTTTACTGCATTTTTGTATATACTAATATCACCATAGTTTTGAGTAAGTACAAGCCTTTCCCCCGCCTTTTTTACACTTTCCAGATTTCGTTTTATATCTTCCATTGAAGAAGATTGTTTTACAGAGTTTAAGTTATCAGAAAATTTATTATTCTCTTTTAGTTTTTTAACCTCTATATTTCTACTTGGACTTATGTTTAGCTTATCTATATTTATACCCATAATAAAGCCTACCCTCTATAATATTTCATAACCTTAGGAATATAATTTTGTGTTTCTTTTGGCATTTTATACAGGTCAGAAATTGATTCTACCCCTCTGCTTTTCATCCTTCCAGGACCACCATTATATGCCATCAATCCCATTTCTATGCTCCCTCCAAACATATCAATGTATTCCTTAATGTGTCTAGTTCCAGCATCTATATTCTGTTCTATATTAAAAGGGTCTGTAACACCCAAATCTTTGCAATTTTCCGGCATAAGTTGCATAAGACCCTTCGCACCAGCAGAAGATACAGTATTTGGATTAAAATCTGATTCAACTTTAATTATTGCTTTTATAAGGTTCGCATCCACATTATATTTTTTTGATGCTTGCTCTACAGCACTTTCAATTCTTGACTTTAAATTTTTATCTTTTGTATCAACATCTATAAACCTACTAGATGTATTATTTACTGCATTATCAAGCTCGTTAAATAAATTTTCAGAATTAGACAATAAATTATATCCATTAGAAGTCTGTTGATTATTTTGTGACAATGCTTTTAACAATGTCATCATAACCATGTCAAATCCAGATGAATTATTATATGTACAGTTACACTGATTTGTAGTGTTGCTACCAGATAATTGAGTTAATGCCAATATATTAATTAATGAACTTATCTCATTCAATATAAAACTCCCCTTTCTAAATTTTATAAACTTCAAAATTAAACTGATAGAACAGATTTCCACCAATATTCATGCTCTATATACCATTTAACTGTTTCTTTTATACCTGAATCAAAATCATATTTTGCCTTCCAACCTAACTCATTCTCTATTTTAGATGGGTCGATAGCATATCTTAAGTCATGACCAGGTCTATCATTTACATAGGATATTAAATCCTCAGATTTACCTAAAATATTTAATATAGTTTTTACTACTTCTATATTACTTCTTTCATTATGACCACCTATATTATAAACCTCACCAATTTTTCCTTTATGTATTATTAAATCTACAGCAGTACAATGGTCGTATACATGTAACCAGTCTCTTATATTTTCTCCATTTCCATACACTGGCAATTGTTTGTCTTCAAAAGCATTTAAAATCATAAGCGGTATCAATTTTTCAGGAAAATGATATGGCCCATAATTATTTGAACATCTAGATATAGTTGTTGGAAGTCCATATGTCCTATAGTAAGAGTTAACCAATAAATCTGCTGCTGTTTTAGACGCTGAATAAGGGGAACTTGGATTAATAGCTGATTTCTCTGTAAAGAATAAATCCCTTCTATCAATTGGTAAATCACCATAGACTTCATCTGTAGAAACCTGATGATATCTTTTTATCCCATATTTTCTACATGCATCTAAAAGTACTTGTGTTCCTATAATATTTGTTTGTATAAATAATTGTGGATTTTCAACTGACCTATCTACATGAGATTCTGCCGCAAAGTTAACAGCTATATCAAACTTTTCCTCTTCAAATAATTTATAGACATGCTCTCTATCTGAAATATCTCCTCTAACAAATTTATAATTGGGCTTATCTTGTACTTCTTTTAATGTTTCCAAATTACCAGCATAAGTCAATAAATCTAGATTAACAATAGAATAATTTAGATACTTATTAAGCATATAATGTACAAAATTACTTCCAATAAATCCTGCTCCTCCAGTTATCAGTATTTTTTTCATATTTTTCTCCTAAATATTAATTCTAATAAATTTTATTAACGTTCTATACAGATATCTTTAAAACTTTTTTGTTTTTTGTCCTTTACTGATAAGAATATTTCTTCAATTCCTTCTAAAGGCCAATCAATCGATACTTGCTTATCATTCCACATAAAACCACTCTCAAATTCTGGATAATAATAATTTGTACACTTATAACTAAATACAGCTTTTTCTGATAAAACTAAAAATCCATGTGCAAATCCTTCTGGAATATAAAATTGCTTTTTATTTTTATCAGACAGTATTACTCCTTCCCACTCTCCAAATGTTTGTGAATCTTTCCTTAAGTCAACTGCAACATCGAAAACTTCTCCCTCTGTAACTCTAACTAATTTTCCTTGAGGATATCTATTTTGAAAATGCATTCCCCTTAATACGCCTTTCCTTGAGCTAGATTCATTATCTTGAACAAAACACATATCAAGTCCAAACTCCATAAAATCTTTTTTATTATAACTCTCAAAAAAATATCCTCTATTATCATAAAACACATTTGGTTCGACTATATATAGCCCTTCTATTTTTGTCTTTATAAAATTGAATTTTACCATTACAATAAACTCCTTTATTGAAATAAAATTTATGATAAATTTTATTTCATATTACATATCTTCATTGGCTAGTTTTAATAGATACTGGCCATACTCAGTTTTTATCAGTGGTCTAGCTAGTTCAATTAACTTCTCTCTACTTATATATCCCTTTGTATATGCAATCTCTTCTAAACATGCTATATACAATCCCTGTCTTGTCTGAACTACTTCAACATAATTAGAAGCATCTAATAGCCCCTTATGTGTACCAGTATCCAACCAAGCCATACCTCTTCCTAAAAGTTCTACTTTTAGTTTTCCTCGTTTTAGATATTCATTATTTATTGAAGTTATTTCTAGTTCCCCTCTATCTGATGGTTCAACAATCTTTGCTATTTCTACAACATCATTGTCATAAAAGTATAACCCTGGTATAGCATAATTAGATTTAGGTATTTTAGGTTTTTCTTCTATTGATAAAACATTAAACTCTTCATCAAATTCCACAACACCAAAAGCATTTGGATTACTAACATGATATCCGAATATGGTTGCTCCAGTTCTTTTAACTGCATTCTCTAATCTTTCGCTAAATCCATACCCATAAAATATGTTATCACCTAATACAAGAGAAACACTATCACTTCCTATAAATTCTTCTCCTATTATAAATGCTTCTGCAATCCCATTTGGTTTTTCCTGAATTGCATATGCTATTTTAAGTCCCAATGAACTTCCATCTCCAAATAGTTCCTCAAAAGCTATTATATCTCTTGGTGTAGATATTATAAGTATTTCTTGTATCCCTGCCAACATAAGAACTGACATTGGATAATATATCATTGGCTTATCATATATTGGAAGTGTTTGTTTTGATATACATTTTGTTATAGGATATAGTCTTGTTCCAGACCCTCCTGCTAAAATAATTCCTTTCATATTTATTCCATCCTTAAATTTACTTTGTCATATAATGATTATCGGATAAATAAAAGAAATATTTATATTTTACGTAATATCTTATTTTATTTTTTATAAATAGAATATTTACCTTCTAATGATATCATATTCTTTTAAATACTCTTCTATAGACTCTTCCCATTTTCTAAATGAATTTAATCCAATTAATTTCAGCATAAAATTATCAAGTACAGAATATTGTGGTCTTTGAGTTTTACTCTTAAAATCTTTACTTTTAATTGGATTTACTTTTATATCTATATTTTTTAACTCAAATATCTTTTTAGCAAAATCATACCAACTACACTCACCTTCACATGTGGCATGATAAACTCCATAATTCTCTGTTTCCATAATATTTATTATAACCTTTGCTAAGTCTACTGTACTTGTTGGACTCCCAAACTGGTCATCAACGACATTAACTTCTTTATTTTGTTTAGAAAATTTTATCATAGTCTTTACAAAATTATTTCCATCACCATATAGCCATGCTGTTCTCAATATAAAGTACTTATGTGAGAATTGTTCCACAAATTTTTCTCCCATAAGTTTACTTTTTCCATAAATAGAATTAGGTTCAGTTTTATTATCTTCTTTATATGGATATTTAGAAATACCATTAAATACATAATCAGTTGATATGTGGACAAGTTTAGCATTCACTTTTTTTGATGCTATTGCTAAATTCCTAGCTCCTAAAGAATTTATTTTATATGAAGTTTCTATATTGTCTTCACATGCATCGACCTTTGTATATGCTGCACAGTTTATAATTACATCAGGTTTATTATATGTTATAAAGCTATCTACATTAGCTTGATTAGATATATCTAAATCATCTCTTGTTGTAGGTAATATATCATATTTTACTTGTTTTATACTTTGATTAATTGATTCTAATTGATTGACCAATTCTCTCCCTAATTGACCATTAGATCCTGTTATTAATATTTTCATTGATTGTTTTTACCCTCCAATAAATATTCAATTCCTCTTAATAATTAATTATAACATAGCTTATATTTTGACTTAGGTAGAATATATATTATTTTTATATAAATAAAAAAAGAGATGTAACATTAAATGATTATCATCACATTATTACATCCCTTTAAATCTAAATATATAAAATATATTGTAATTACCAATTAATTACCAGAATCCTATCTAAAATACTTAACTCCAGATTCAAATATCTTTTGATCTTTCTCACCTATGATATTCTTAAATACTTCCTCACCAATTCTCTCAGAATGTCCCATTTTACCAAACACTCTACCATCAGCACTAGTTATACCTTCAACAGCATAGAATGAACCATTTGGATTAAATTCAATATCATAAGTAGCTTCATTATTAAAATTAACATATTGAGTTGCTACTTGTCCATTAGCAATTAATTCTCTCATAACATCTTCACTAGCAACAAATTTACCTTCTCCATGAGAAATAGCTATATTGTGAATATCTCCAACATTAGTTTGAGCTAGCCAAGGAGATTTATTAGATGAAATTCTAGTTCTAGCAATCTTAGCTTGATGACGTCCAATATTATTGTAAGTAAGTGTTGGTGCACTTTCACTTGGAACTCTTATTTCTCCATATGGAACTAAACCTAACTTAATTAATACTTGGAATCCATTACAGATACCTAACATCAAACCATCTTTTTGAGTTAAAAACTCATTTATAGCTTCTTGAACTCTAGGGTTTCTAAATACAGTAGCTATAAATTTACCAGAACCATCTGGCTCATCACCAGCACTAAATCCTCCTGGTAACATTATTATTTGAGAAGATTTTATTTCATTCACTATTGTATCTATAGAATCTTCTATGTCTTTATAAGTTAAATTCTTAAATACTCTTATATTTGCATTAGCCCCTGCTCTTTCAAATGCTCTTGCAGAGTCATATTCACAGTTTGTTCCAGGGAATGCTGGTATAAATACTCTTGGAGTAGCTATACTTAATGATGATTTTTTAGCCTCTCCTTGTGATATATAGCTTATAGTCTCTATTTTTGACTTTACTTCTTCTGTTTTAGTTGGGAATATAGGCTCTAAAGTACTACAATGCGCTTTATATAATTCATCTAATGAAAGTTCTTCACCTTTAATGAATATACTAGCATCTTTAACTGTACTTCCAAGCACTATGTAATTATATCCATCTAACATGCTTAAATCATCATTTGCTAATTCAAGTACTATATTTCCATAACTAGCTTCAAATAATTTATCATCTGTATATACTTTTTCAGCTTCTTCATTAAACTTAAATCCTATTTTGTTACCAAAAGCCATTTTACTTATTGCTTCACCTACACCTGCAAATCCCAATGCATATGTTGATAAAACTTTATTTTCATGTATAAGTTCTCTTACTTTATCTAAGTTTTTCTTTAGTTCTTCAAAGTCTATAACATTATTTTCTGCTTTATTTACACATAACATTACTACTTTTGAATCTGCTTTTTTAAATTCTGGAGATACTACTTTTCTAGCATCTACTGTATCAACAGCAAATGAAACTAATGTTGGTGGAACTTCAATATCTTTAAATGTACCAGACATACTGTCTTTTCCACCTATAGCAGGTATTTCAAACTTACTTTGTGCATAAAATGCTCCTAAAAGTGCTGAGAATGGTTTGCCCCATTTTTCTGGATTGTTACCAAGTTTTTCAAAGTACTCTTGGAATGTAAGTCTTGTTGTACTGTAATTTCCTCCAATAGCAACTAATTTACATACAGATTCTACTACTGCATATAAAGCTCCATGGAATGGACTCCATTTCCCTACTTTTGGATTATATCCATAAGTCATTATTGTAGAAGTATTAGTTTCTCCACCAAGAACTGGTATCTTAGCAACCATACCTTGAGTTGGAGTGGCTTGATACTTTCCACCAAATGGCATAAGTACTGTATTTCCACCAATTGTATTATCAAACATCTCTACTAATCCTTTTTGAGAACAAACATTAAGGTCAGATAATACTTTTGTAAATTTATCTTTCATACTTGCACACTTAACATCTTTTACTATTTCATTAGAGCTAAAGAATGTGTTTTCTTCATCTACTTTAGTAACATGGACATCAGTAGTTTGTTTCACTCCATTTGTATCTAAAAACTCTCTATTTATATCTACAATTGCTTTTCCATTCCAGAACATTCTTAAATATCCTGTATCAGTTACTGTAGCTACATGTGTAGCTTCTAAGTTTTCTTCTACTGCTAATTGTATAAATTTATCTTTATTTTCTTTTTTTATAGCTACTGCCATACGCTCTTGTGATTCTGAAATTGAAAGTTCAGTTCCATCAAGCCCATCGTATTTTTTAGGCACTAAATCTAAGTTTATGTCCAAACTATCAGCAATCTCACCTATAGCAACACAAACTCCTCCTGCTCCAAAGTCATTACATCTTTTTATCATTTGAGCAACTTCTTTATTTCTAAAGAATCTTTGTATTTTTCTTTCGTTAGGAGCATCACCTTTTTGGACTTCTGCACTACAAGTTAATATTGATTCTTCACTATGTTCTTTAGATGAACCAGTTGCACCTCCACAGCCATCTCTTCCTGTTTTTCCGCCAAGAAGAACTATTACATCTCCTGCTTCAGGTCTTTCTCTTACTACATTTTCTTTTGGTGCTGCTGCTATAACTGCACCTATTTCCATTCTTTTTGCAACAAAGTTTTCGTCATATACTTCTGCAACTTGTCCAGTTGTAAGACCTATTTGGTTCCCATATGAGCTATATCCATGAGCTGCTTCTGTAGTTATTTTTCTTTGCATAAGTTTTCCAGGTAAAGTATCCTCTAAAGTTGTTCTTGGGTCAGCACTTCCTGTAACACGCATTGCTTGGTAAACATAACTTCTTCCTGATAATGGGTCTCTTATAGCTCCACCTAAACAAGTAGCTGCTCCACCAAACGGCTCTATTTCAGTTGGATGGTTATGAGTTTCATTTTTAAACATTACTAAATATTTTTCCATCTTTCCATCAACTTCAACATCCACATTTATACTACATGCATTTATTTCTTCACTTTCATCTAGGTCATTTAACTTACCATTTTTCTTTAATTCTTTTACTGCAACTGTAGCTATATCCATTAAGCATATATCTTTATGTCTATTTACATATACATTGTCTCTTGAGTTAAGATACATTTGATACGCTTCTTTTACTATATCATTAAATTTACCATCTTCTATTTTCACATTTTCTATTTCAGTCATAAAAGTAGTGTGTCTACAATGATCAGACCAATAAGTATCTAGAACTTTTATTTCTGTTATAGTTGGGTTTCTCTTTTCTGTATCTTTGAAATATTTTTGAACATGTTGTAAGTCTCCTAAAGTCATTGCTAATCCTTTGTCACTTACAAATGATTTTAATCTGTCTTCATTTAAATCTATAAATCCATCTAATATTTCAACTGCTGTTGGTATCTCAGTTTCCATTTTTAATGTTTCTGGTTTTTCTAAAGATGCTTCTCTACTATCCACTGGATTTATGCAGTAATCCTTTATTTTGCTAAATTCTTCATCAGTTATTTTACCTGATAATATATAAACCTTTGCTGTATTAATAGCAGGTCTTATACCTTGATTTACTATTTGGACACATTGAGCTGCCCAGTCACCCCTTTGGTCATATTGACCAGGTAGGAACTCTATTGCAAATACTTTTTCTCCATTTAATTCTGGTATTTCCTCATAGTATACTACATCTAGATTTGGCTCAGAAAAGATTGTCTTTGCTGCATTTTCATAAACATCTTCTGATATTCCTTCTACATCATATCTATTTAATATTCTTAAATCTTCTATACTACTTATGTGCAAACTTTCCACTAAATCCTTTTTTAAAGCTTTAGC
The DNA here is from genome assembly GCF_020662275.1 of Clostridioides sp. ES-S-0006-03. NCBI lineage: Bacteria > Bacillati > Bacillota > Clostridia > Peptostreptococcales > Peptostreptococcaceae > Clostridioides > Clostridioides sp. ES-S-0006-03. The sequence goes on along the minus strand of NZ_JADGMM010000007.1, from coordinate 141,891 downwards.
CTCAAGGTCAAAACCTTCTCTTTTTTCAACTAGTACTCTTCTAACCATTGAGTCTTTATTTCCAGTATTCAACATACCTTATCCTCCATTTTAGAAAAATTATCTACCTATGTCTGTTCTATAATGCATTCCTTCAAAATTTATTTTTTTTATATTTTCATAAACTTTTTCTGCTGCATCTTTAACTGTATCTGATTTTGTAGTTATACCAATTACTCTTCCCCCATTAGTAACTAAATTGCCGTCAAGAATCTTAGTACCACTGTGGAATACTACTATATCATCATCTAAATTTTCAAGACCAGTTATAACTTTTCCTTTTTCATAACTGTCTGGATACCCTCCTGATGTAAGCATAACACATACAGCTTCATCATCACTATAATTTATTTCTATGTCTTTTAACTTATTGTCAAGTATAGCTTCCATTATTTCATGTAAATCTGTTTCTAATCTAAATAAAACAGATTGTGTTTCAGGGTCTCCAAATCTTACATTATATTCAAGTACTTTCTCTCCATCATCAGTTATCATAAGACCAACAAATAAAATACCTTTAAAGTTAAGTCCATCTTTTTTGAATCCTTCTAATGTTTTTTCTAGTACTGTTTCTTTTACTTTATTTGCTAATTCTTCTGTATAGATTTCACTAGGTGAAAAAGTTCCCATTCCACCTGTATTCGGTCCTTGTTCATAATTATTTACCTTTTTATGGTCTTTTGCACTTGCCATAGGAACTATTGTATTATTGTCTACAAATGCCAAGATAGAAGTTTCTATACCTTTTAAAAATTCTTCAATTACTATTTTATCTCCAGCAGTTCCAAATTTCTTATCTGACATCATTTCTTTTAAAGTTGCTATAGCATCTTCTCTATTTTCAGGTATTACAACACCTTTTCCAGCAGCTAATCCGTCCGCTTTTATTACTACTGGATACCCAAAGCTATCTATTTCTGATATAGCTTCTTCTAAGTTTGTATATTCTTTATATTTTGCAGTAGGTATGTTATGCTTTATCATAAAATCTTTTGAAAAAGCTTTACTTCCTTCAAGTTGAGCACATTTTTTATTAGGTCCAAATACTCTTAAACCTTCTTTTTCAAATTCATCTACTATTCCCATAACTAGTGGTACTTCTGGACCTACTATTGTTAGACCTATTTTGTTATCCTTGGCAAATTTTAAAAGCCCTTCTACATCAGTATCACCTATATTTACACATTCTGCTACATTTGCGATTCCTGCATTACCTGGCGCACAATAAACTTTTTCTACATTTTTTTCATTGCTTAATTTCCAGCATATAGCATGTTCTCTTCCGCCACCGCCTACAACCAATATCTTCATAATATCCTCCTTAGTGTTTGAAGTGTCTTATTCCTGTAAATACCATAACCATATCATACTTATCACAAGCTTCTATTGAATCTTTATCTTTTATAGAACCACCTGGCTGAACTACTGCTGATATTCCATATTCATGAGCTAATGTTACACAATCATCAAATGGGAAAAATGCATCTGATGCTAAAACAGCTCCTGTAAAATCTTTATCTTTATTATTTTCAAGAGCATTTTTTAATGCCCAAATTCTTGATGTTTGTCCACAACCTAGAGCTAGAGTTTGACCATTTTTTACTATTGCAATTGCATTTGACTTCATATTTTTTACCACTCTCATACCAAATTCCATGTCTTTAAGTTGCTCATCTGTTGGTTTTGCTTTTGTTACATTTTCACTTTTTTCTGCTAATGTATTGTTTCTATCTTGTATCAATAATTTTCCATCTAAGTATTTCATTTCATATGGTTGTAAACTATTTTCTATCTTAGCTAATTTTAAGATTCTTAGATTTTTCTTTTGTTTAAGTATCTCTAACGCTTCTGGTTCAAAATCGTATGCTACTACTATTTCTAAGAATATTTCATTTAATTTCTCTGCTGTAGCTTTGTCTATAGTAGAAGTTATTCCTACTATTCCACCAAAGATTGATACTTTATCTGCTTCATAACATTTTGTATATGCTTCAAAAGCATCTTTTCCTAATCCTACACCACATGAATTAGCATGTTTTATAGCTACTGAAACTACTTCTTCACTATCTTTAAATTCTCTCATAACTTCTAAGCAACCATGTAAATCATTTAAGTTGTTGAAAGAAAGTTCTTTACCACCTAGTTGTTCATAATTTAAGATTGGATTTTTTGCATTTGATTGTGAATATAAGAAACCATTTTGATGTGGATTTTCTCCATATCTTAAAGTTTGTTCTTTTTGGAAAGTTAAATTTAATATGTCAGGATATGTATCTCCTACTTCTCCAGCAAAATAGCTAGATATTAAAGCATCATATCTTCCTGTAGTTGAGAAAGCTTTATATGATAATTTTTTTCTATCTTCTAATGTCATTGTCTCTGTTTTTAATTTTTCTATTATAGAATCATAATCTTTTATATCTACTACTACTATTACATCTTTATAGTTTTTAGCAGCAGAACGTATCATAGATGGTCCACCGATATCTATATTTTCTATCATTTCATCGTGGCTTTTCCCAGCTTTTAAAGTTCCTTCAAAATCGTATAGATTTACAGCTACTAAATCTATTGAATGTATTTTATGTTCATTCACAGTTTCTACATGAGATTCTTTGTCTCTTTTATAAAGTATTCCACCATGTATATATGGATTTAATGTTTTTACTCTTCCATCCAATATTTCTGGGAAGTTTGTAACATCTTCAACTTGCATTACATTAACTCCATTTTCTTTTAATGTTTTAAAAGTATTTCCTGTAGATATAATTTCATAGTCTAACTTATTTAATTCTTTAGCAAATTCAACTACACCTGTTTTGTCAGTTACACTTATTAAAGCTCTCTTACTCATTTATAAACACTCTCCTACCTTGAAGTTTTAATTTATTTTCACAAAAAAGACTTAAACTCTCTTCCAAAATCCTATGTTCAACTTCTAACACTCTTTTTGCAAGTGTTTTTGCATCATCATCTTGATTTACCTTAACTACATCTTGCATTATTATTGGTCCAGTATCAGCACCTTCATCCACAAAATGAACTGTAGCACCAGTTACTTTAGCCCCATAATCTATTACTCCCTGATGGACTCTTTCTCCATAGAATCCAGCTCCGCAAAATGAAGGAATTAATGATGGATGTATGTTTATCATTTTGTTTCTAAACTCATTAACCAGCTTTGGGCTGATTATTTTTAAATAACCAGCCAAAACTACTAAATCTATTTTATTTTCTTTAAGAATTTCTATTATCTTGTCTTCATTAGTTTCACAAATTGCCTTTATGTTATGATTTTTAGCTCTCTCTAAACCATAAGCATCTTGCTTACTTGAGATAACTACTTTAACCTGACCTTTTATTTTTCCAGACTCAGTACCATCTATAACTGCTTGTAAATTTGTTCCTCCACCAGATATCAAAACTCCTATATTTAGCATAATTCTACACCTTCATGACTATCTACTACTTCACCAATTATATATGCTTTATCTTCTAATAATTCACTATACTTTTTATCTACATAAGCAGCATTGTCATTTTCTCTATTATTTATAAAGTTTACAACATCGTTGGCATTTTCTTTATCTACTATTAAAACTAGTCCAATACCCATGTTAAAACTCTTATGAAGTTCTCTCTCATCTACAGCATTAAAACCTTCTATCATTTTAAATATAGGAGGCTTCTCCCAAGATTTTTTATTGATGTCTAATCCTAATCCTTTAGGTATAACTCTTGTTATATTTTCTATAAGCCCTCCACCAGTTATGTGAGCTATAGCTTTTATATCATGTTTAGCTAATACATCTAAAGCTAACTTAACATATATTTTAGTTGGTGTTAAAAGTGCTTCCCCAACTGTCATTCCTAGTTCTTCTACATATTGTTCCATCTTATAATCATAAGTTTCTAAGAATATCTTTCTTATAAAAGAAAATCCATTACTGTGTACTCCACTTGAAGATATACCAACTAATACATCTCCTGATTTAACATCATTTCCAGAAACAATCTTTTCTTTGTCAGCTATACCTACAGAGAATCCTGCTAAATCATAATCATCATCTCCATACATTCCAGGCATTTCAGCAGTTTCTCCACCAATTAGTGCACAACCAGACATCTTACAGCCATCTGCTATTCCACCAACTACTTTTTCTATATGCTCAGGAACTAATTTTCCAAGAGCTATATAATCAAGGAAGAATAATGGCTTAGCACCTTGACATATTAAATCATTTACACACATTGCAACTAAATCTATTCCAACAGTATCATGCTTGTCCATCATTTGAGCTATTTTTAACTTAGTCCCAACACCATCTGTAGATGCAAGCAAAACTGGCTCTTTCATTCCCACAAAATCTTTTAAACTGTATAATCCACTAAAGTTTCCTAAATCTCCAACTACATTTCCATCATAAGTTCCTTTAATTTTACCTTTTATAAGGTCTACTGCTCTATTTCCTTCATCTATATCTACACCTGATTCTTTATATGTTAACATGAAAGTAGTTCCTCCTTATCAATTTTTTTAACTGGGTATTCTCCATCAAAACAAGCTTTACAGAAAGTAGACTTATGTTCTGCTGCATCTAACATTCCTTCTATATCTAGGAATTTTAAACTATCACATCCAATATATTCTCTCATTTCTTCTACGTTGTTACTTGATGCAATTAACTTAGAGCGATTTGGAGTATCTATTCCATAATAACAAGAGTAAGCTACTGGAGGAGATGTTATTCTAAGATGAATTTCTTTTGCTCCTGCTTCTCTTAAAGATTTTACTAACTGTTTAGATGTAGTTCCTCTTACTATTGAATCATCTACTAAAATTATAGATTTTCCTTTTATTACTGTTGAAAGAGGATTTAATTTTATTTTTACAGCTATTTCTCTTTCCTCTTGTGTAGGTTTTATAAATGTTCTTCCTACATATCTATTTTTAACTAGACCTTCACTTATTTTTAATCCACTAGCATTTGCATAACCAATAGCTCCTGGCCAACCTGAATCAGGAACTGGAACTACTACATCTGCTTTTACATTTTCATCTTGAGCTAATCTTTCCCCACATTTAATTCTGAACTCATATGCATTTACATTATCTATAGTTGCATCATTTCTTGCAAAGTATATGTGTTCAAATATACAACTTTTCTTAACTGGTTTATAATTTTCTGAATAAAAATATGATTTTAATTCACCATCTTTAACTACTATTATTTCTCCTGGCTCTACATCTCTTATAACTTCTCCGCCAAGTATGTCTATTGCACAATTTTCTGATGCAAATATATATTCATCACCCTTTTTACCAAGTACAAGAGGTCTGAATCCATGTGGATCTCTAACTGCAACCAATTCATCTTGACTCATTATTACAAGGGCATATGCACCTTTGATATAGTCCATTGTTACTTTTAAACTTTCTACTATATCACCTTTGTAATATCTTGCAAGTATATATAAAATTACTTCTGTATCTGAATTAGTTTGGAACATATATCCATCTTCTTCTAGCATATCTTTTAAATAATTTGCATTTACTAGATTTCCATTATGAGCTATAGCTAATTGTCTTTTTCTGCAACTTCCAACTAAAGGCTGACAGTTAGAAACATGACTTCCTCCAGCTGTTGAATATCTAACATGTCCAATACCTATATTTCCTTTTAACTTAGATAATTCACTTTCCTTAAAAACATCTCCAACTAATCCCATATCTTTTTTGTACTTAATTTCTCCATCATCTAAAAGAGCTAAACCACAGCTTTCCTGCCCTCTGTGTTGCATAGAATATAAAGAATAATATAGTTCTTTAGTTACATCTTTATTAGAGTAAATCCCTAAAACTCCACACATACATTTGCCTCCTATTTATTATTCATTCTCGAAAGTACTTCCATATAACCTTCTACAAGGTCTCCAAGGTCTCTTCTAAATCTGTCTTTGTCTAATTTTTCATTTGTGTTTACATCCCAAAGTCTACAAGTGTCTGGTGATACTTCATCTGCCAATATTATGTTTCCTTCTGAATCTTTACCAAATTCTATTTTAAAGTCAACTAACTTTAGGTTTAATTTTAAGAAGAATGTTTTTAGCAATTCATTTATTTTTAGAGTTTCTTCTCTTAAGAATTTCAATTCTTCTCTAGTTGCTAATTTCATTGCCACTGCATAATCGTCGTTTAGCATTGGGTCACCATAATCATCGTTTTTATAGCTTATTTCAAAGATTGGCTCATCGAAAACTACACCTTCTTCAAGACCAACTCTTTTGCAGATAGAACCAGCAGCAATATTTCTTACTATCACTTCTAATGGTAAAATTTCTACTTTCTTAACTAGCATTTCTCTATCTGATAAACTTTTTACAAAGTGTGTATTTATATTATTTTCTTTTAACATTTCAAAGATTATTGTTGATATTTTATTATTTAGTATACCTTTTGAAGATATTTCTGCTTTTTTTTCTCCATTAAATGCTGTTGCATCATCTTTATAATAAACAACATATTCGTTTTCATTATCTGTAGAATATACTTGTTTTGCTTTTCCTTCATATAATAACATTTCTGTTACCCCCTTAAGTTCTTGTCGTCTTCTAGCACCTTTTGTGCCATTTCTTCTCTATATGATTTCAAATCTTCTTTTAATTTTGGGTATTTTAGAGTCATTATTTGTAATGCCAATAAAGCTGCATTTAAACCTAAATCTATTGTAACTGTTGCAACTGGTATTCCTTTTGGCATTTGAACTATTGATAAAAGTGAGTCTAATCCATCCATAGTTGATGATTTAATAGGCAATCCTATTACTGGAATTAGAGTTTGTGAAGCTATTACACCTGGTAGATGTGCTGCTTTTCCTGCTGCTGCTATTATTACATCTGTATCATCTTCTATTTCTTTTAGGAATGTTGAAAGTTGTTCTGGTGTTCTATGAGCAGATAATGCTCTTGCTACAACTTCTATTCCATATTTTTCAAGCAGTTTTATCCCTTCTTCTAATTTTGGATAATCTGATTTTGAACCCATAACTACTGCTACTTTCATTAGACTTCCCCTCTCCGTTTATAAGTTATTTTACATTTTAAATCATTCGTATCATTATACGAATTATACACCTTAAATTTTATATTAATATACATATATTATCAACTCTTTTTTGAAATTTTTTAAAAAAAATATTACTTGTATTTTTTTTATTCGCCCCATATCGAACTTTATTCGCTTTTTTTGATACCTAATAAAATTACTTTTCATTTATTTATTATTTTTTGATAAATAAATATATTTTATATAATTTTAAAGTAAACTTGCATAGTATTTTTTAAATTATAAGATTTATAATTCAGTAAGATACTCATTTCTATACATACTTGTATCAGAGTCTATACTAAAAAAGGAAGTTAATTATTATAAATCATCTTCCTTTTCATTAGTGTATAATTTTATAGTTGTTAATTTAAAAATATAAAGTGCCGTTTTTAATTCTGTATTTTATCAATAAATTCATATCTTGCCAATAGTTAATCATCCTTAAATAATCTTTTATATAACAATTTCATTTCTTGATAATCTAAAATTACAAAATCAGGCTCATAAATCAAATCTTCTAAACTATTCCCCCTATGATTCATCCATATACTCTTCCATCCAGCTTTTTTAGCACCTACTACATCATTTTTATAAGAGTCACCTATATAATATGTATTTGCCCTATCTAAACCCATAAATTTCTCAGCTAATCTAAAAATATTAATGTCTGGCTTAGAAAAGCCAACTTCACTAGAAATAAAAATATTCTCTTCATCAACCCACTTTTCAATATTTAATTGCTTTAATTTCATTCTTTGATGAGAAGATGGTCCATTAGTTATAATTCCAATATTAATATTTTTTTCTTTAGCAAAATTCAAAACTTGCTCCATCTCTGGTATTAGAGTTATTTGTGATTGTTGATATATATACTCATCTTGAAAATTTTGAGCATCTTTTTCTGTAATGGGGTTTCCTAACTCTTCAAAAGCTTTCATTATTCTATACACATGCATTTTTTCAATTGGCATCTCTCCACTCTCAGTCAAATGAAATACCTCATCACTATACTTTCTGCTACTGATATATAAATCTTTAACAGAAATATTCTTTATTGAAGAAAATACTTTATCATATGCGATATAAAAAGGTGTTAACTGATTGTATAAAGTATCATCTACATCAAAAATTAAATTAATCAAAATATTAGTCCTCCAAAATTTAATAGTGGTAAATATAATTATAACTATAAATACCTAGTATAACAATACCTACCACTATAAGTCCTATTATTTATTTAAAATTCTAGTAGTTACACCTTTTAGATTATAACATTCTGCATAATCACGTAAAGGACGCTTAATATGGTCTACAACAAATCTTTGACCATTGATGTTATTTTTTCTTAAATTACTATAAAGCATTTCTATCTCTCTTTTAACATCATCATTATTGAATGTATAGTGACCTGCAATATCTAATATTTCATTAGATAAAACTTCATCCTTAAAGATTTCTTCAGTAGTTAGATTTTTCTGTTCTCCTATCACCCATTTTCTCCAACGTCCACATTCAATAGCATCTACAAGAAGAACATGTCTAATATTTGAAGTCTTTTCAATTAATCCTTCTTCCTTTAGTTTTCTTTCAACTTCTGCTAGCTTTAAGTATGCTCTAGTCTCTTCAGTACCATATTGAGGAGCAACATTTGTCGCAATAATTTGAGATGGTATATGTTCTAATAAAGTCACATCATCCAAATAATCTCCATTATGTTCCTTTAACCCAACTCCATACTTTTTAGCCATTTGAGCTAAATCATAAGCATTCTTAAAGTTAAAAGTGCCTACCTGTTCTGTTTTTCTAGTTAGAGTACCTGTCTGACCAACTATAAATGTCGGCATTGGCAAATCTCTCTTTTCAAGTTCAACTTTTAATCTAGTTATAAATGTTTCATATGTCTCAGTTGAAGTTAAGCCTCCATTTGTTTCCTCTGTCCCAACTTCATATCCTATCTCTGGCAAATTAAGTCTTTTTCTTTCTTTTTCGCAATATTCAATTAATTCTACAGTTCGTTCTAACACTATATCCAATGGAATCACTTTTCCCATTTCAAATGGGTCTTTTGTAGGGTCAATCATTAATAAATCAAAACCTGCCTCAATATCAGCTAAATAAGATTTTTTTCCTAATTCCATAGCTTTGTCAACAGGTAAATGGTCATTTCTCTCTTTATCTCTTTGCCATGGTCCTCCATGGTCTCTGCATAAGTAATATAAACCATCAAATCCCACTTCATCAGCTATTTTCTTAATATCTCTTGTAAATGTTTCTTGATTCCAACCATTTACATAACCTCCTCCTAGCTCATCTGCATCTACTTGATTTCTACTTGCAATAAACATTAAAGGAAAATCATCATCCTTTGCTAATTCAAAACTCGCTTGTAACAAATTAGGTGACATAGGACCAATCCCTAAAAGTGTTGCACTTTTCCCCTCTTTTTGTAAGTCTAGTAATCGTTGTACGACAGTTTTTATTGGTAATTTTTTCATTACTATATCTCCTTTTATTCTATTTTTTAAGATGTTTTCAAAGATGCTTTTAATAAAATCTTCAATAAAAACATCTTTATGTTATATGTAAAATAAATCAAACTTTATTGAAAAGTATCTTTTATTTTCTTAATTAATGCATCAGATTTTTTAATAATATCAGACACACTCATTCTTACTACTTTCTTGCCTTTAAAACGCTCCATATTTCTAATCTCAACATCATTAGTTAATATTACACAAGTTGCTTCTTCAATTTCTTTAATTGACAACTCATTATCTATTCCAGAGCTTCCTTGAGTTTCAACCTTTATTTCTATACCAAATTTTTTTGCTGATAATTCAAGTGATTCAGCTGACATATAAGTATGGGCCACTCCACTAGGACAAGATGTTACTGCTACAATTTTCATATCTTTATCTCCTTTAAATTTATAGTTCTATATAATTTTCTTACAATTTTATATAAATTAATTTATTATTTTATATATCTATAATTCTTCAAATATTAGTTCAATAGAATCATCTATATCTTCTTCAATTTCTTCATCTTCTTTTACATCTTTCTTTACTAATTTCATCAATATTGCGACAACAACTGCTCCAGTTAGTACAGATGCTATATAACCCAACCTGTTATCAACAACTGGAAGTACTATCAATCCTCCCCAAGGAGCATGATTCAAACATCCCAGTAAAAAAGCCATAATATTTCCAATAATTGAACCAGCCATAATACAAGGAATTACTCTAACAGGGTCCGCTGTTGCAAATGGAATAGCTCCTTCCGTGATTCCAACACATCCCATTAGAAGTGATGCTTTTCCTGAATCTCTTTCTTCTTTACTAAATTTTTTTGGGAATAATAATGTTGCTAACCCTAATCCAATTGGAGGTATACAAATCGCAACTCCAACCCCTCCCATTAAGTATGGAAGTGTATCAACTTGTGTTTGAGCAAAAGTCGCAGCAACTTTATTTATAGGACCACCCATATCAGAAGCTATCATTCCTCCCAAAATACCCCCTAAAGGAATCTTTGAAACACCAGACATTCCATTTAACCAGTTCGTCATCCATGCCATAAAAGAAGCTATAGGTTCTCCAATTAAAAATACAATTATACCACCTGTAATCAATGTACCAAGCAAAGGATAAATAAATATGGAACCTAGAGTTCTCATTGTAGGAGCTAATTTTATTTTCTTCAGTTGTAATACAACAAATCCTGCTATGAACCCTGCTATAATACCACCTATAAAACCAGCATTTACTTCTTTTGCTAAGTATGCACCTATCATACCTGGTGCTAGCCCTGGCTTATCTGCCATACTAAATGCTATATATCCGCCTAATATTGGAATGAATAAAGCTAGACCTGCAGCACCAATTTGATTTAGTTTAGCTAACCATCCAGTTTCAGGAACAGCAGCTTGTCCACTTAATGTTACTGATAAAGCAAATAATATTCCCCCAGCAACTACAAATGGAATCATATATGATGTTGCTGTCATAAGATGTTTTTGTAAAAACTTTAAAATCCTCATTTTAATCTTCCTCCCCTATCTTTTCTTTTATAAGATTATAAACTGTTTGTTCATCTGCCCCTCTAATTTGATTTCTAAAACTCTCATGCATCAATAAACGTGCCAGTTTTGATAAAATCTTTAAATGAAGATTATTTTCATTATCTTTTGTTACTGATATTAAAAATATCAAGTCTACTTTTTCACCTTCTTCTGTCCATTCAATAGGAACATCAAACTTTCCAATTGTAATACAAGAATCTTTGACACCTATACTTTGACTATGAGGTAGACCTATACCATGCCCAATATATGTTGATAATGTTTCCTCTCTCTTTAAAACATCTTCTAAAAATTGATTTTTATCTCTTAAATACCCCTCTTTTGATACTACATCCACTAATGATGTAATAGCTTCTTCTTTTGAATCTGCTTTCATTTTGAATGAGCATTTTACATTGACTAATTTACTCATACAGTGACCTCCTCCTCATATTTATGAATTAAACCTTCTGCTTCTTCTTTTGTCCTTGCACTTTCTAACATACTAATAAAATTAGTCTTATAAACCATTTTAGTTAAATTAATTATTGCTGGAATTTGCTCTTTCTTATCTCTACTTGCTAAACAAAATATAACTTTAACCTTTTTATCACCAAAACTAATTAGCTCTTTACATATTAGTAAACTTATTGAACTTACTTTAACTAATGAACTGTCATTTCCATGCAATAAAGCAAACTCTTCATCTTTTACAGCATAGAAACCTACATTATTTAAAATATCTATAATATTCTCAGCATATTGTGTTGATACAAAATCACAATTAGCAAGTATATTTGAACTAATTTTAACAGCATCTTCCCACTTAACTTCTCTATCAATTATACTAATAGTATCAGCACCTATTAAATCACTTAATTTAAGCTGTCTAGATAATATTCTCTCATCACTATATCCAAGCTCCTGCCATATGATACTCAATACTCTTTTTTGAGCATCTTCTTCTAAGAAATCCAGCCTTTTTTTGATTGATATATAGTTAGTCAAGACATTCTTTCTTTTTATTCCTTTTTCTTCGAGTTTTAAATAATCGTTTTCCTGCAAAAATGGATTAATCTCAATAACTACTTTAGGCAAAGTTACAACTATCTTTGATGTTGTTATAATAAAATCTATATTTTCCCATTCCTTATAATCTTGTAATTTATATGCTGGAATACTATCCACTATATTTATTTGATAATCATTTATTAGAGTATCTTTTAACATAGCAATTACACCATATCCAAATCCACAAACTAATAATATGTTTTTATAATTATTTCTCTCATTTCTTTGTACACTTCCTAAAAAGTGTATTGCTAAAAGTATTATTTCATTTTCATTTTTTATTTGATTTAACATCCTATTTTTTTGTATAGAAACCTTAGTAGCTTCAAGTACATATTGATACTTATCTGGTATTACATGAAATAGTTCTTCATAAATCTGTATGTTTTGCTTGATTCTTTCTATTAATGGGGCAATATGATTAAGCAATCCTTTATAAAGAATCATATCTTCTTTAAAATCAACACTCAATATTTCTGACATATTGTAAATTAAATCTTGAACTATTATTTCTGTACTAATCAAATCCATATCTTCATTTAAACTTGCATATTTATTTGTAAAAAACACAAAACTTTTTAGCAATAAAATTTGTTCTTTAGTCAATTTCTTTTGAATGATTTGTTCAAATTCTTGGTCAAATTTATTTTCAAAATATGGTTCACTTAATGAGGAAGATTCCAAAGGATGTTTTTCATCTGAATGTATGTACCATGTAAAAAGAAAAATATTTGAAACATACCATGTGAAAGATTCATCATTTAAAATCCAATCCATTTTGGAAAGTAAATCTATTGACCAATTATATATATTATTCAAGGAAATCCCCTTGAATATTTGTTCAATAATTTTCACTAAGTACTGCTCAAACACACTTAAATCAGACTTTTCTTTACCAAATAGGTAAGAATATAATTTTAATATACTTAGTCTTTGTTTATATATAGTGTTTTCATCTCCACTTATTTTGAAAGTCTTATCATATGTAATAGTTATTTGGTTTCTTTCTAATTCACTTGATAGAACATTAAGGTCGTTTTTAATTGAACTTCTAGAAACCTGGAATTCTTTGCTCAACTTTTCTAAATTTAGCTTATCTATTTTAAACATTGATATAATCTTCATAATAGATACTCTCTCAGTTAAAGAAAATACATATTCATTATTATCTATATATACTACTTGGAAATTCTTAGGAATAATTAGTACACCTTTATTTATTTTTTGTATTAATGGTTTATTTAATGACTGTAAAACTATATTTAAATTATTTATGTCATATCTAACTTTTCTTTCTTCTATACTTAATTGTTGGCTAATTTCCTTATAACTTGTCTTCTCTTTTCCTTTTAGAAAATTCATAATGAGTAACATTCTTCCACTTATCATATTTTCCCTCCTTTCAAAATAATTAGAGTTATTAATACTGCAAATTTTATGTTATTCTGTATATTTAAGTTTTTTTATGTCTAAAAATAGTAACTATCTTTCTATATTCAGAATAATACAATAAAGCTTTAACTACAACTTACAATATTTGAAAATTGTTTTTACAAAATCTGTAGACATATTTTTATTAAAAAATATAATATTTATATTTAAAACTTTATATCACCTACTAATTACAATATATTTTAACATTACATAGTATTTTCAACGCTTTACTAATAACTGCTACATATCTTTAACTATATGGGTAACAACAAAATAGTTAAAAGTTTTACTTAAAAGTAAAACTATATCTGTAGATTTAAACATACAAATAAAAAAAGCAAGCTATATATTTAAATTATATAACTTGCCTAAATATTTAATTTTATAAACCTAATCATTAGGTATTGTTAAATTTTTTACTTTATCACCATTATATGCGAATTCTTCAAATTCATGTATTGATAATGGTTTAGAAAAAACATAACCTTGAATATAATCACATCCAATACTTTTTAAGAAATATACTTGTTCAACTTCTTCAATACCTTCAGCAATTACTTTCATACCAAGTCTCCTGCTAAGTTCAATAATAGATTCCACAACAACTTTACCACGTTCTATATTATTTTTACTAACAAAAAATGAACGATCTAATTTAATTATATCGACTTTAAACTCCTTTAATATCCCTAATGATGAATATCCAAATCCAAAATCATCTATAGAACATTTAAAGCCTTTACTGTGGATATCATCTATTACACAAATTGCTTCTGGATTTTCTAAAAAAATAGATTCTGTAAGTTCTAAGTCTATTAAAGATGTAGGTACATTATATTTAATACATATCATCTCATATTTTTCTAAGAATGATTTATCCTTTAAATGTTGTCTTGATACATTAACAGAAATTATTAATAACTCCTTACATTCTTTTATCCATTTAGAAATCAATTTACATGTTTCTTCAAGAACATATAGGTCTAACTCACATATAAATCCACTTTTTTCAAAAATGGGAACAAAATCACTAGGATAAATCATCCCCTTCTCTGGGCTATTCCAACGAACAAGAGATTCTGCACCACTAACCTTTCCAGTTTTTATATCAATCTTTGGTTGTAAGCATATAAAAAATTCTTTATCATCAAGAGCTTTTTCCATTAAATTTGACAATTCCTTTTCAAATATCAATCGTTTTTTTTCTATATCACTATAAAAATTAAAATCACTTTTATGTGCTTTATTAAAACTTTTTCTTGCTGTATTCACATGGTCTTGTATTGTAATTAAATCTTCGTCATGATTTTCAATTGCGTAAATACCTACTGATATTCTTAAAAAGTATGGGTTTTCTTTTCCTTTGTTAAAATAATTAATCTCATCTTCTATTTTATACAGTAATTCTAAAACTTCTAATACTGGTCTATTCTTCATAAATAGATAGAACAGGTCTGCATCATGCCGACATACAAACTCCTCATCATTAGCAATATTTTTTTCTAAAACATTATAAATATATTTAAGTGTATTATTTCCTTTTTCACTACCAAAACAGTCATTTATTAGCTTAAAATCCTTTATATTTATTGCTATCATCATATAAGTATTATCAGGAGATTTTGAAATTAAAGGTTTTATTAACATACTAAATTTTGTTGAATTAATACCATTTGTTATATTATCTAAATAAGCAATATCTTCAATTTGTTTTATGTATTTTCTTCTAATAGTATATAAAATCCATGTTATAATTCCAATAATAAAAATAATTATAAAGGTCATTATTATTGTAAAAATGTTTAATTTATTCAATTCACCTAAAACAGCTTCTTCAGGCACTATAAGAATGAAATACCAATCATTTAAATCTTTTGTTACTGGATGATACGTTAGCAGACACTTTACATTTTTTGACGAAGTTATTGTAATTTCTCCTGATTCTTCATTCTTAAAGTCATCCATTATTTTGGGAACCCAATGCTCATTTGTAGCACCTTTATATTTATGACTAAGGTCCTTTATCAACTCACTATTTTTACCTATAAAGAGAGGTTTCCCCTTAGTATTAACAATTTCAATAGTTCCTTCTCCGTTAAAACTGTCAATACCAAGAATATTATTCACACTTTCTTTTTGAGAAACACCTACTAAAATACTAGATACCTCATGTTTATAATCAAATATAGGTACACTGTAGAGTACAACATCTATTGACTCTATAAGTTCTGTGTATTCCTTTCCCTCTATCCCCTTTTTATATGAAATAGTATTCTTTAAATCCGCTTCTTTTCCACTTAAAAACTTTGTTTTACCTTTTAAATCTATTATTCCAATATCAGAATATTTATAACTAGTTTTTCTTTTTGCTAAGTAATCATATCGACTATCACCTTCATATTGTTTAATAAAATCTGCCATTAGCCTTAAATCAGATAAAATAAACTTAATTTGATTATCAACATTTGTTACAACTTGTGTAGATACATCATTTAGATAGTTTTTAGTTTGCTTATTAGATATGTTGTACAGTTTTACAGTAGTAAAAACAGTAATTACAAGAATTGAAATAATAAGTGCACATAAAACCACAGACAAAACCATATTGTTTTTTTCGTACCTTGATAATTTCATTTTTTGTCCTCCAAACTATAAGTCCATTTTTAGCATAAATACTAACTCTACAAATTTCATTACCAAAAAACTATTCACACTATATTATAATATTCTACTTATCAATATTCAACAAAACTCCTTTATATTTCAATAATAATTCATTAATAAGCATTTTATTGATTTTATTTATGTAATATTTTTCCTTAAACTGCTGTAGAATATTGTTTAAAAACAAATTCCATAATCTAAGTTTATGTTTCTATTTATTCAAGACTAACAAATTCTATATACTTATATCAAAAAAGCTATCCCATATTTTAAGATAGCTCTTTATTTTAATGAGACACTTAATATCTCTAATATCTCATAACTAAATATATTATTAAACCTTCACTTATTTTCTTTAATAACACAACAAGGATTCCCATAAGCTATAGTATTAGATGGAATTGACTTTGTTACAACACTACCTGCACCAATAGTTACATTGTCTCCTATTGTTACTCCTGGTAAAATAATACTCCCTCCACCAATCCAAACATCATTACCAATTTTCACTGGTGCAGTTATAGTTTTGCAAAAACTAAATCCATCATCAGTTCTTTCCTCAAATCTATCTTTAGCATTAGTTGGATGAAATGCTGTATATATTTGTACATTAGGGGCAATCAATGCATTGTCACCTATTATGATTTCATTATCATCTAAAAATGTACAATTCATATTTACTTCGCAATTATTACCAAAATAAATATTATTTCCATAATCAACATAAAAAGGTGCAGTAATCCATATATTTTTTCCCTTTCCACCTAAGAGTTCTGTTAAGATACGTTCCTTGTTAATACTATCATCTGATTTCAAACTATTATACTCTTTTGTTAAATCCTTGGCTTTGTGCCATTGACATAATAATTCTTTATCTCCACAGTCATACAATTCTCCTGCCAACATCTTTTCACGTTCTGTCATCCCAACCTCCTAAAATATATTAGTATATTAACTAAAAATAATATTTGTTATTAATATTGTTCCATATTTATATTGTAATATAAAAAATTAAATACTCAATGAAACTATCTTATTGAATATTTAATTTACTTACATCTTGCAAATACAAAGTTAGTATATAATTATAGGTTCTACTTAAATCAAATCTATACTATAGATATTTTCATTATTCATTGAATCAAAAATGCTAAATTTAAAATCTACTTTTTTCAATAAATTATTTGAAGCCAGATTATCTGATAAAGCACTTGCTAATACTTGTATAAACTTTTGTTCATTATTTCGGTAAGACATAAAAGAATCAATATAGCTTTCTTGAAATCTTCTGATTTTATATCTTTCAGTTGGCATATGCAGTCTCTTTTTATAATGATTTTTTTTAACAAGTGTGTAGTTACTATATCTTCAATACACCAAGCATAACACAAACCATATTTGTATGACAATTCATAATTATATTATTTATTTAGTCATTTTTAAATAATTGATATGAATTTGTATCATATGAATTTAAAAATCATTATTTGATAGAATCGCTGTAACTCTTTTTTTATTTAACTTATCAAAATAAATAGAGATTATAGCAAGTGTACTACCTAAATAATGAATGTAATACATCTGGTAACCATCCAATAATATTTGAAGCACCTGCTAATATCAAAAATACTAATTCTATCTTTCTTAAATAGAAAGAACAGTTATAGCAAAATGATATTACATAAAGCTCTAGCAGTAAAGTAAATAGGGTGAAAAATGAAATTGAAGTTAACAAAATATATACTAGTTGTAATTGATTATGTGCAACTCCAAATGAAATACTAAAAGCATAATACAAAATGATACCTAGAATTGTTAGAAAATTTGTTTTTTGTTCTACTGTATCTATATCACGAAATATGTATGAACCAATGACTGGAACGATAATTAAAAGCATTGTTAAGTCTGAACCTATCAATATAGGTGCCTTGAAATATGAGTCATATTGATAAATACCTGTACCATACATCTCAATAACCTGCCCATATAGGTTTATTGCTTCATATTTATTATCTATAGAAAATGAAAATATTCCACAAACTGTAATGATTAGCAATAATATGAATATAATGGTTGGTGAAATATTTAGCCAGGTCATTTGTTTTTTCTTTATCATTTAATTTCCTCCCTAAGGTAAAGTGTTTAAAGACTCTAAATGTTATTAGTTAGTATAACTGATAAATCTCTTGTATAAATCTATAGTAATAAGTTACCATTTACACTATAGCAACTTATTACTATAATATAAATAGTAGATTTCACATGAAAGGAGTATCTTATGCAAATTAAAAACATGATTAGAAATTTTAGTGGTGAAAGAAATAATGAAGTTCGTGGTATTTTTGCAAGCATATTTATTTTACAAAACCGATTACAAACTATTTTTGATAAAGCAGATGAACATCTTACTTTAAAACAATTTATGCTTCTTACAATGGTAAAGCATGCTGATGAAAAAACTACTTTTACTTATCTTGGGAAACTCTTAGGGTCTTCACGTCAAAATATAAAAAAACTAGCTGTTTCTCTTGAAAACAAAGGTTTTATAACTATTGAACATGAACCCAATAATAAAAGAAATACTTCTATTGTACTAACAAAAAAAGCAGATGAATATTCACAAAAAGTACAGGAACTCCATACTGAGAAATTAAACAATATATTTCAGGATTATTCAAATGAAGAAATCAGCCTGTTTTATCAAATGATTACAAAACTATATACAGGAGTTGAAAGAGAAGAAAAATACTATGAGTAAAATAATTATTTATAGCACAAAATTTAACTCAACTAATATGTATTATGACTTTGAATTTTATGCATTCCATTGAAAACATAAATATAGTCCAAAAGAATAGTTACACAGCACGATATGTATTAAAACAAGTAAAAAATAGACCGAAAAAGAGCTAGAAATACCCTATTTAAAGGCTTTCTAGCTCATTATTAATTATTCCCATTCTATTGTTCCAGGTGGTTTAGAAGTTATATCATAAACTACTCTATTTACTCCATCAACTTCATTAATTATTCTATTAGAAATTTTTTCTAACACATCATAAGGCATCTTATACCAGTCAGAAGTCATTCCATCAGAAGAAGTAACTGCTCTTAAACCAACTAAATAAGCATATGTTCTTTCATCTCCCATAACTCCAACAGTCTTAACATCTGGTAATGTTGCAAAAGCTTGCCATATTTCTCTATATAAACCAGCTTTTCTAAGCTCGTCCATATAAACAGCATCTGCTTCTCTTAATATATCACATTTTTCTTTAGTTACATCACCTATAACTCTTATTCCAAGACCTGGCCCTGGGAAAGGATGTCTAAATATTAATCCTTCTTCTATACCAAGTTCTAATCCTATTTTTCTAACTTCATCCTTAAATAGTTCTCTTAATGGCTCAACTATTTCTTGGAAATCCACATCTTCAGGAATTCCACCAACATTATGGTGAGATTTTATAGTAGCAGCACCATTTCCATGTCCACTTTCTATAACATCTGGATAAATTGTTCCTTGAACTAAGAAATCCATTTTTCCTAATTTATTTGATTCTTCTTCAAATACTCTTATAAATTCTTCACCAATTATCTTTCTCTTAGCTTCTGGCTCAGAAATTCCTTTTAGTTTAGATAAGAATCTATCTTCTGCATTAACTCTTATTAAATTTATATCGAATTTCTCTCTAAATATTCTTTCTACATCGTCACCTTCATTTTTTCTAAGTAAACCATGGTCAACAAATATACAAGTCAAGTTATCTCCAATTGCTCTATGAATAAGAACTGCAGCAACAGAAGAGTCAACACCTCCACTTAAAGCACATAAAGCTTTTTTGTCACCTATTTTTTCTTTTAATTCTTTTATTTTATCTTCTATGAATGAATCTGTAGTCCAGTCACCTTTTACTTCACATACATTGTATAAGAAATTTTTAAGTATCTTATCTCCCTCTAAACAATGTTCTACTTCTGGATGGAATTGAACTCCATATAGTTTTTGTTCTACATTTTCCATAGCCGCTACTGGACAATCTTTAGTATTTGCAACTATAGTAAATCCTTCTGGAGCCTTTTCTATTAAATCAGTATGACTCATCCAAACACTATTTGTAGTAATCCCTTCAAATAATGATGATTTTCCATAAGTTATAGATGTTTTTCCATATTCTTTTTCTTGTTTATTGCCTTTTCTTACAACTCCACCTAATACATGAGACATTATTTGAACTCCATAACATATACCAAGTATTGGTACTCCTAGTTCAAATATTTCTTTTGATATTGTTGGAGAATCTTCTAAGTATGCACTATTTGGCCCACCTGTAAATATTATCCCTTTAGGATTTTTTGCTTTTATTCTTTCTATGCTTGCAGTACATGGAAGTATTTCACAATATACGTTGTTTTCTCTAACTCTTCTAGCTATTAACTGATTATATTGACCTCCAAAATCTATTACAAGTACTAATTCATGTTTCATAAATTTCCATCTCTCCTTGTATAATATAGTTTTTATATATATTTATTTTAACACAATACAGTCTAAATTATATTAAATCTTTTTACACAAAAAACCTGTATAGTAACTTCCATAATTTCTAGCAAAAGTGAAATTACTATACAGGCTTCCAAAATGCCCCTTATCTTATAGCCAACATATAGGGAGTATAACTCAGCCTACACATTTACTTAACTAGGTCTTTTGGTATAATAATTTCACTCATAGTCAAGATATTTACGGTATCTTGGTAGAGACTCTCAGACCATATCTCTGAGCATATACGAGTGAGTTTATATTTTATATATTTTTTTCTGTTTGCTTTTATTTATTAAAGCTGAGTATTAATTTATCAAAATTTATTACTTATGTCAATAAGTTTTCACTAAATTCTTCTTTTATTCTAAAATTTATATCAGCAAACACTTTTTTTATAGGAATATCTTCATTTTTTGCTATAGTTTTGCATTCATCATATTCTGGAGTAGCTTTAACTAATTTATCTTTGTAATACCCTAGTTTTATTGTAACTAATCCATATTTTGTGTCTAATTTTACAAACTTTCTATCTAAAATTTCTCTGTTGTAAGCATTATATCGTACTCCAAAAGTGCTAGTTTCTAAAAGCAATATTTCAATAAATTTTTCTAAATCTACTTTATTACATAAAATCGATATTTTTGTTGCAGGTCTATTCTTTTTCATATAAATGCTTTCTGTATAAATATCTAACGCTTTCTCGTCTAATATTTTTTCATACAAATAAGAATATACTTCTGAAGACATATCATCGATATTTGCACTAATTTCATAAATTAATTCTTCTTTTTTTTTTCTCCTAATACTATTCTTAACATATTAGGTACTTCAAATTTCTTATGACCTATTCCATATCCAATTTTTATTGGAGAAAACTCAAAATCCTCTACAAATTCATCACACAGAACTTTTATTATTGCAGCTCCTGTTGGAGTCGTACATTCTCCTTTTACATTATTTAATTTGATTGGTACACCTTTTAATATTTCCATAGTTGCAGGTGCAGGTACAGGCATGACTCCATGGTCACATTTTACAAATCCTGAACCAACAGATACTGTACTAGAATAAATCTTATCTATACAAAGTAAATCAACTAATATAGATGCTCCTACGATATCTACAATTGAATCTATAGCTCCTACCTCATGGAAGTGTATCTTATCTATTGTAGTTCCATGAACCTTTGCTTCTGCTTCTCCAATTACCATAAATATTTTTTTAGCATTAGCTTTTACATTTTCATTTAAATCACTTTCATCTATAATTTCAAATATATCCACTAAATTCCTGTGTATATGTGTTTCTTTCGTAATTACTTTTACTGTTATACCTGATATTCCACTTTCACTTTTTGAGCTTATATTTATATTAAATTCATCGCTCATTTTTAGTTTATGAATTTCCTCCAAAAAAATTTCCTCAGGTACACCTAAATTTAATAAGCTTGCAAGGGTCATATCCCCTGATATACCACTTACTATATCAAAATAAAGTATTTTTTCACTCATATATTTCTCCTCAGTTTTAATAATGAAAAATCTAATAAACATTAGATTAACATCGTATAATTTATGTTTAATTTATATCAATATACCTATTATAATTTATTTATCATAGCTGCCAAATATCCTGCTCCAAAACCATTATCAATATTTACAACAGATATTCCAGATGCACAACTATTTAACATAGCCAATAATGCTGCTAATCCTCCAAAATTTGCTCCATATCCAACAGATGTTGGTACAGCTATTACTGGAACATCAACTAGGCCTCCAATTACACTTGCAAGTGCACCTTCCATTCCTGCAACAGCTACTACTACTCTAGCACTATCTATTTTGTGTCTCTTATTTAAAAGTCTATGTATACCAGCCACTCCAACATCATATATTCTATCAACATCATTACCTAAAAATTTAGCTGTATAATATGCTTCATCTGCTACTGGTATATCAGAAGTTCCTCCTGTTGCAATTACAATTTTGCCTTTTCCAATATTCTCTATAGCATGATTTTGAATTTTAAGAATTTTAGATAATTCTTCGTATTCAGCATGACTATAAATTTCTTTAACTTTTAAAAATGTTTCTTTTCTACATCTTGTCCCCAATATATTAGAACCTTTTTGATTCATTTTATCAATAATTCCTAAAATATGTTCATCACTTTTACCTTCACAATAAATTACTTCTGGATATCCATTTCTTAATTCTCTATGATGGTCTATATTGGCATATCCAAGGTCTTCATAGGGTAAATCTTTTAATTGTTCTAATGCAACATCTATATCAATGTTTTCATTTTTAACCTGTTCAAGCAATTTTCTTAAGTCCATATTATCGCATCCTTTTAAACTTTGATTTATTCTCTATCAACAATTATACCTTAATTAATATATATCTAACATCATAACCTAAAAAATAACAATACAACTTCAAAGATATTATTATAATCCAGATACTAATTATCCAGATATATATATTAAAATTGTAAATACACAAAAAAATTAAATATATACAAAAGAACTATTTCAACTTAGATACTAAAATCTAAGTCAAAATAGTTCTATATCTTAAAATTTATATTTTTAAATATTTTAAGATTACATCATTCCTGGCATACCGCCACCCATTCCTGGCATTCCTACATCTTCTTTTTCAGGAAGGTCAGCAACAGCAGCTTCAGTAGTTAAGAAAGTACTTGCTATTGATGCAGCATTTTGTAGAGCACTTCTACTAACTTTAGTTGGGTCAACTATACCAGCTTCTATCATATTTACATATTTTTCATTTAAAGCATCAAATCCAGTTTCTGCTTCAGCGTTAACAACATTTTGTACAATTACAGCACCTTCAAGACCAGCATTTATAGCTATTTGTCTTAATGGTTCTTCTAATGCTTTTTTAACTATTTGAGCACCTAGTTTAACTTCTCCAGTTAAACTCTCAACTAGTGTTCCTATTGCTGGTATAACACTAACAAAAGCAGTTCCTCCACCAGCTACTATTCCTTCTTCTACAGCAGCTCTAGTTGCATTAAGAGCATCTTCTATTCTTAATTTTCTTTCTTTTAACTCAACCTCTGTAGCAGCACCAACTTTTACAACAGCTACTCCACCAGCAAGTTTAGCTAATCTTTCCATTAATTTTTCTCTATCAAAATCTGAAGTAGTTTGCTCTACTTGATGTTTGATTTGATTTACTCTATCTTCTATAGCTTTTTTATCTCCAGAACCATCTACTATTGTAGTGTTTTCTTTAGTTACTTTAACAGATGAAGCTCTACCTAACATAGATAAATCAGCTTCTTTTAAATCATATCCTAATTCTTCTGATATTACTTGACCACCTGTAAGTATAGCTATATCTTGAAGCATTTCTTTTCTTCTATCTCCAAATCCTGGAGCTTTAACTGCTACTACATCAAATGTTCCTCTTAATTTATTAACAACTAATGTAGATAATGCTTCACCTTCTACATCTTCAGCAATTATTAGTAGCTTTTTACCTTGTTGAACTATTTGTTCAAGAACTGGTAATAGCTCTTGTATGTTAGATATTTTTTTATCAGTAATTAATATATATGGGTCATTTAAAACTGCTTCCATCTTGTCTACATCTGTAACCATATATGCAGAAACAAATCCTCTGTCAAATTGCATACCTTCAACAGCATCCAATTCAGTATTCATAGTTTGAGATTCTTCAACAGTTATAACTCCATCTTTACCTACTATTTCCATAGCTTCTGCTATTAATTTTCCAACTTCTTCATCACCAGCAGATATAGAAGCAACTTGAGATATAGCTTCTTGTGTTTCTACTATTCTTGATTGATTTTTTAATTCTTCT
Organism: Clostridioides sp. ES-S-0006-03; assembly: GCF_020662275.1. Classification (NCBI taxonomy): domain Bacteria; kingdom Bacillati; phylum Bacillota; class Clostridia; order Peptostreptococcales; family Peptostreptococcaceae; genus Clostridioides; species Clostridioides sp. ES-S-0006-03. Next base: position 117,109 of record NZ_JADGMM010000007.1, on the reverse strand, counting down.
ACTGCTACTGTTACTGCTTTTTGTATTCCTTTTCTTAAAAGTATTGGGTTAGCACCTGCTGTTACATTTTTTAAACCTTCTCTGATTATAGCTTGTGCTAAAACTGTAGCAGTTGTAGTACCATCTCCAGCTACATCATTAGTTTTAGTTGCTACTTCTTTAACTAACTGAGCACCCATATTTTCAAATCTATCTTCTAATTCTATTTCTTTTGCTATAGTTACACCATCATTAGTTATAAGTGGAGAACCAAATTTTTTATCTAATATAACATTTCTTCCTTTAGGTCCTAATGTTACTTTTACTGTATCTGCTAATTTATTTACACCAGCTTCTAAAGCTCTTCTTGTTTCCTCTGAAAATTTAATTTCTTTAGCCATTTTAAACCCCTCCTAATAAATTTATTCTATATTTATTCAATAACAGCTAATACATCACTTTGTCTTAGTATTGTATACTCTTGTCCTTCTATTTTAACTTCTGTTCCAGAATATTTTTGGAATATAACCTTGTCTCCAACTGCTAATTCCATTTTTACTTCTTTTCCTTCAACTATTCCACCTGGTCCAACTTCTACAACTTCAGCTATTTGAGGTTGCTCTTTAGCTGCTCCTGGTAAAACTATTCCACTTGCAGTTTTTTCTTCTGCTTCCACTTTTTTAATTACTACTCTGTCAGCTAATGGTCTTATTTTCATTATTCACGCCTCCTAAAATATTAAGTATAGACTAGTTTGCCTATGTTTTTAGTTATTTTTAAATTAATACTACTTTTATATGTAGATTTATATATATACTTTTTATTTATTATCACTCTATCTACTAGAGTGCTAACAACTATTATAATATACCAATCACACATAATTTTCAATACCTTTTTTAATAATTTTTTATAATATTGGTGAAAACAATCTGGCTACAGATTCTTTAATTTTTTGTACAATATTTCTGTTCTTGAATACCTCTAAATTAAGTTCTTCACAATGACTTAAATCTTCATAGAAATCATCTGTCATTACTTTAATAACATCTTCATCATAGATAAAAGCATTTACTTCAAAATTAAGCATGAAACTTCTTAGGTCCATATTTGCTGTACCTGCAGAAGCAATTTTATCATCTATTATTACGACTTTGGAATGTATAAATCCTTTTTTATACAAATAAACTTTACCACCTGCTCTTAATATTTCTTCAAAATATGAATAAGATGCTATATTAACTATTTTGTGGTCTGCAATTTTAGGAAATATTATTCTTACATCTACACCACTAAGCGCAGCACTTTTTATAGCTTTCAGCAGACTCTCATCTGGAATAAAATATGGAGTCTCTATATAAACACTTTGTTTAGCTTGACATATAGCAGAAAAATAAGCATAATGAATGTCTTCCCAATCACTATCTGGTCCACTAGCTACAACTTGTATCATACTCTCACCTATATTTCCGACACTTGGAAAGTAATTTTTAGTAACTAAAACCTCTTTTGTTGTATAGTACCAATCAATCAAAAATGTCATTTGAAGCATATATACAGAAATTCCTTTAATTCTAATATGAGTATCTCTCCAATACCCAAACTTCTCATTTTTTCCTAAATATTCATCTCCTATATTTATTCCACCTGTATATCCAATTATTCCATCAATAACAACAATTTTTCTATGATTCCTATAGTTTAACTTTCCTCCTATTATAGGGAATTTTGTAGGTAAAAAAGCTGCTATTTCTATACCTACTTCTCTCATTTCTCGGAAAAATTTTCTATTAAACCAAAATCTCCAACACCCTACATCATCATATAAAATTCTTATTTTAATACCTTCCTTAGCTTTTTTTATAAGCTCTTCTTTTAACACCCTACCTATTTCACTGTCTTTGATTATAAAGTACTCTAAATGAATATGGTCTTTAGCTTCTCTTATATCTTCTATAAGTCTCTTGAATTTTTCATTTCCATCTACAAAAACATCTACTTTATTGTTCTTAGTAAATGGAAACATCCCAGTCTTTAGTAGCATACTTATGACTCTTTTTCTATAGCTACCATCTTCCTCATCTCTTAAAAGCTTATTTTGCCTTATAGATTCTTTTTCTAGTTCAACAATTTCTGTTATCTTTTCTAATGTATCAAAAAGTTTCTTTTCTTTTATATTATTAGCTAGTTTTTGAGTTTTAAATAATTTTCGTTTTCTAATATTTCTACCCGAAATAGCATATATAATTAACCCTATCCCAGGAAATATGATAAACATCAATAACCAAGACATGGTTTTTGCAGGATCTCTATTTTCAAGTAATATAATTACAGAAATTATGGCTCCAGCTAGATATGATATAATTAAATAGAACAGAAATATTGTGCCTATCACTCCCATAATTCCTTCCCCCTTAAGTCTATTTTCCTATACCCAACTCTCTTGCATAGTAAAATAGATATTGTTGTGCAAACCCAGACATTTCTCCAAATTTATCAATCCCATAAGTTCTCATTTTAGGTAAACTCATATCTTCATTTATGTAGAACTCTTGCATAACTCTCTTAACCCACACATCAACTGGAAAAGAATCATATTTTTGCATACCAAATAACGCAATACAATCACATACCTTTGGACCTACTCCATTAAATTTTAAAAGCTCTTTTCTACAATCATCTGTACTTAAATTTACATATTCAGATACCTTATCATTATTTTCTATAACTGCCTGTGTAGTACTCTTTATGTACTTGTCTCTAAAACCTGTTTGACATGCTCTTATTTCCTCTTGTGAGGCTTTATTTAACTCTTCTGGTGTTGGAAATGCATAGTATTCTTTACCTTCATACTCACCTATGTATTTACCAAAACTTTTTGATAAGTTTTCTATAGCTCTTTGTATCATAGGAATTCTATTATTAGAAGAAATTATGAATGATATAAGCATTTCCCATCCATCTTGTCTCAAAATTCTTATTCCCCATCCAAATTCAGTAGCTTTATTTAAATATTCATCCATACTTTTTAGATTGTTTTTTATTTCTGTATAATCAGTCCCTAAATCAAAGTAATTATACCAAATGCTATTAAACTCCTCTAAATTTGTATTATTTAAATATACTTTATCATCTTCTTTTTTTACATTTAATATTCTACCTTTTGCAACTCCTGTGTATGAGCCATCTTCTTGTTTATGCCATCTAAAACATTGACCACACTCAAATATATGTTTTGGATCAAAATCTGTTACTCCTTCTAGTATAACTACATTATTCTTTTCATAAACATTCATATAAAAAATCTCCTTAATATTTATATTTTTATTTTATTTATCTACTTAAATACTTAACTGTGATATGTGCATTTTTCTTATTTTAACACAAAGATAAGTAATTTCAAAATTTATAATGTTATTATTATGTAAAATAATATTTTACTTTAAATTTTCACTATAAATAAAAAATGAACTCCAATAAGCTTATACCCATCTACACTTATTAGAATTCATTTTTTATTTATATTATCAGTTATTAATAACATATTATTTTGATTAAGTAAATTGATATTATAATCAATACTTCTATTCTATATAAATATTTTTATCAAAACTATCGCTGATATAACTTGTATTGTTCCTACAAATAGACCATATAAAGAAACTGCTTTACCTTGTCTTACTAAGTCTTTTACATTAACTTTTAATCCAATTGCTGCTAGTGCTATTATTTCAAATTTATTACTTATTTCTTTGCACAATACAGATACTTCTTTTGGTATAATATTAATTGAAAAAAGTGCACAAGTTATGAAAAAACCAATTACATACCATGGTATATTTATTTTTTTCTTTTTTATTTCATCTTTTTCTTCTTCAATAATTTCACTGTTAGACTTATTTTTCAAATGTCCAAATACTAAAACAACTACAACTAAGAATATTACTCTCACTATTTTGAAAATAGTTGCTAAATCCTTTACATTTTCCCCAACTATAGCTCCACTTGCCACAACTTGACCAATTGATTGTAATGTTCCACCTATCATTGCTGATGTTTTTACAAGCTCATGACTATATAAGAATTGAGATATTATTGGAAGTAAAAACATAAGAAATATACCAGTAACATTGACAATAGTTATTGCTATTCCTTTTTCTTTGTCTGTAGCATTAACTACTGGAACTGTTGCTGCTATAGCAGAAGAACCACATACTGCATTCCCACTTGCCATAAGAAATCTAAAGTTTTCACCAAAACCTAGCTTTTTACCTATATAAAGTGCTGATACTATTGTTATTGTCATTTGTAATATTATAAACAATATACCTGAAATTTTTAAATCTATTAGAGTAGATATACTAAGGGTTGCTCCTAATAATACTATTGAATATGATAGCAAATCTGTTTCTGAAAATTTATAGCCCCTTTGAAAGACTTTCTGATTTAAAAATAAATTTCCTACAAACATACCTAAAAATATAGAAATTGATGCTGCTCCTACTTTAGGTATTAATGTTGAAATAAATATACTAATATAACCTACTAATACAGATACAACCAACCCAGGTAATATTTCTTTTATATTCTTTAATGTAAAACTGCTTTTATTCTTTAACATAATATACCTACCTTCTAATTAATATAGTTTTCTTTACAATAATAGTATATAATTGTAATAACCATAAGTAAAATAAATATATAATATCGTAATGATTAATAATTTTAATGATTAACGTATATATTACAATTATCTGTAAGTAACTGATAAAAAATACAAAATTTTTATTATGCAAAGGAGATGTAAAAAATTGTTTGAAGAATTAAAAACATTTGTTGCTGTTGTTGAATATAAAAACTTCACCAAAGCTGGTGAATACCTAAATTTATCACAACCAAGTGTAAGTAAACATATTAAAAACTTAGAAAATTACTTTAAGGTTGTACTTATAAATAGATCTATTAAACAGAAAACTATTTTTATTACAGAAAGTGGACAAATATTATATAAAAGAGCCAAGGAAATACTAAATCTTTTAAGTGTTACATATCACGATGTAAATCAGGTTTCAGATGCTATAACTGGGCGTTTAAAGATTGGCGCAAGTTTAACTATTGGAGAATATATTCTTCCTAATTTTCTTGCACTATTTTCTCAAAAGTATCCTGATATAGATGTAGAAACTTTCATAGAAAATACATCCATTGTATCTTCTCATGTTAAGGATTATATTTTAGATATTGGACTTATTGAAGGGACTTGTTCTTCTCCCTCATTTATGCAAGAATATTTTTTTGAAGATAAGATGGTTTTAGCACTTCCGTATAATAGCCCTTTATTAAAAGATTTTAGTTTTGATAAGCTTCAAAATCAAAAATGGATAGTTAGAGAAGACGGTTCTGGAACTAGAGATTATTTAGATATGTTTTTAAGCATTAAGGAAATTATTCCAAAAAGTATGATGGTCTTTGGAAGTAATTATGCTGTCAAAGAATCAGTTAGAAATAATTTAGGAATTACAATAGTATCTAATCTCGTAACAAGCTTACCTGTTTTAAACAACGAACTGTCTGTCATAGAACTTGGAAGCAACTATAACAGACATTTTTCATATATCTTTCCAAAAGATATAACTTTATCAAAAGCAGCAAGTATTTTCATTGAAGAGTTAAAAGTATTTAGTAATTTAAATAGCATAAAAGATTAATATAATTTAAAGCTAACAATAAATTATAAGTTTTTTGAGAATGTTTATAGATTTGTGTAAATATATTTTTTCTTACTCAATATTACTGGAAATTTCTGATTCCAGTAATATTTTTATTCTCAAAATATTAAGTAAGTAATTATTTATAAATTTTTTGTTTCTTTCCTATTCATATTTAATTATTGTTTAAATAAACTTTTCATAAAGAACTGGATAGTATTTTCAATCATGTAACATTATTCAATAACTATATTTTTTAATGTTTCTATTATGTTTTTTTTATATAATCCACCATGACTAAAAACTATTTCCTCTATATCATAGTTACTTAATTTTTTAATAGCTTTTATCAATTCTTGCTTATCACTATGCATTACATCAACTGGTCTAAGTTTACCATCTTTTATCTCTAATAAATCTCCAGCAATAAGTACTTTAGATTTTTTTAAATAAAGACATATATGACCCCTAGTATGACCACCTGTGTGTATAACCTCTACTTCTTCACTTAAATTTAAAACTTCATGATTGTTTAAAGATACATCTACTGTAGTATATGATGACTTAAATCCAAATTTCATAGCATTTAACATATCAAGCATTTTATCATTAAGACTATCTATTTCTTGTTCTAACATGCAAAGTTTAAATGGGGTTTCTTCCCCTGTTATATAGTTGACTTCACTTTTGTATGCATATACCTTTATATCATTTTTAGATTTTTCTCTTAAATATTTTATATTTCCTATATGGTCTATATCATGGTGAGTTATTACTATATTTTTTAATTTATTAAAACTTGTATTACTATTATTAAGAGCATCAATTATTAAATCTCCTTGACCTGGAAGTCCAGTATCAACAAGAGTTACCTCATCTTCTGTATAGATTACTGGAATATATATAACTTTATCTTTGCCTAATATACTTGATGGAATTTCTAAAATATCTAATCCTTTTTTTAAATTCATAATATTTCTCCTTATAAGTATTGAACTAGAGGTAAATTTAATCAAAAAAATTAAAAAACATAGATTGTCCTCTAGTTACATTATATTTATCAAAAACTATTAAAACCTAGTATATCACTGAAATAGAGAGATTACTCGACTTGATTTTTTTGTTATTTTATGATATAGTATTTAATATAAAAATAAGTAATCCCAATAGTTGTAGCTATTAAAAATATTTTTTAATTCGCATTTGATATATTCATTATTTAAGTTAACATAAAAAAATATTCTACAAGCCTTTTATGACTTTTAGAATCCTTTTTATATTGTAACCTATCCTCAATAAATAGTTATCCCTTTTCTTACTTCCTATTCAATTACAAAATTTATTTATAACATTGGTGCAATAATACCAGCTACCACTATAGAAATCATACCACCAACTACTAGCTTAGGCATTATTTTAGACATCAAATATGTTCTTTCTTCTTCTGTTTCTCCAATAGCATTACATACTTCATTTGAAATCAAATATGTTGTTGGGAATCCTAACATCTGACAGAATCCTACTCCAAAAGCAAGAGGTTTAGAACCAATGATTTTCCAACCTGGAAGAACCTTCATCATAAGGAATATACCAATAATAGAAACTGCAAACATACCTACAATTGGTACAAAAAGACTGATTAAATCTGTCAAAGAAACTTTTGCTAAAGAAGGAATAACAGCTGCGAACACAACCATGTTGATAAAACCTTTGATTTTTACTTTTGCTTCATGATACTCTACTAAAAGACAGTTTGCTTCCTTTTTTACCAATTATGTCTACTAAAAAAGCTGTAGATAAATTTGTTTTGCACAGATTTACTTACAGCCTCAATTTTTTCTAAAAATTTTCTAAAATCTACTTTCAATTACTTTTATCATATAAAAAAAAGTCTGATTTATAGGAGTTGGTATGTTATACTTTCTTCCAAGCTCACAAATATTCTTAGAGAACATATCTACTTCTGTAAGTCTATGAGCCTCTACATCCTGAAGCATTGATGTTCTACCTTCTCTTGAATGTTCTAGTATTCTATGTAATGAATTTTCTACATCATCTTCTGTAAGGCATATACCTTTTACTCGAGCTATATCAACCACTTCTCTCATTGCAGATTTTGCTAACTCTCTTAGATATTCAGAATCTTGAAATACTCCATAAGAAGCGCCAAGTATAGCTGAAGTTTGATTCACCCCAATATTAACCATGTATTTCCACCACATATCTCGTTGAATATTTTTTGATAATACATATTCTATATTTACACTATCAAAAACTTCAGTTATTATATCTGTTTTTCTATCTTCACTATTATCTTTATTTCCAAATACAATTATTCCATCTGTAGTATGTATAATATTATTTTCTATTTTTTTTGCATCTATATTTGTTACATATGAATATACCATTTTTTCAATTCCAAATCTTTCTCCTATTATCTCTTCACTATTAACTCCATTTAGTAAAGACATTAGTACTGTATCTTTTCCAACTAATCCATCTAACTCTTCTATATTTTCTTTTAGGTTATTATATTTTAAACCTATAATTATAAAATCAGCTTCTTGTTTATATTCATCTTTAGTTATATAATCGAAGTCATATCTTTTTCCATTTATTATAAAACCCTCTTCTAAATATCTTTTTTTTCTTTTTTGGTCACAAAGAATTTTAAAATCATATTTAGAATTTAAAAATTGTTCTGCAAAGGTAGCTCCAACAGCACCAACACCAAAAAATACAACCTTTTTTTGATTTTTCTTTAATTGATTACTCATACCGAAACCCTCCCCAATATATATAATAATTTTTTATCTTATAATTATATTGTACTGCTACCAGCTACTGTTTTGTAAATATATTTTTAACAAAAAAACAGCTAGCTTTTTAAATGAAAGCTAGCTGTTTATTATATCTTATTTATATATTTAAATTGATATTTATTTAGTAAAAAAATTTGTATTTACTAAAATAATGTTAAATTTAATTAATTGGTTATTACATTCCTAATTCTTTAAATTCTCTACTTCCAGGTTTAACAACTGGTAATTTTCCTTCTTTACATAAAGGACATTCATCAGCTTCATAAACTTGAATATCAAGTTTTATTGCACTATATATAGGCATACCTATGTCATGATTAGTTCTATCAGCTATACAAGCGACACCTATAACTTCGCCACCTAACGCTTCTAATACTCTTTTTGTTTCCATAGTTGACTTACCAGTAGTAACAACATCTTCAGCAATTATTATCTTTGCACCTTTTTTAACTTCAAATCCTCTTCTTAACTCCATTGTATTATCTTTTCTCTCAGTGAATATAGCTTCTTTTCCTAATTGTCTTCCTAGCTCATAAGAAACTACTACTCCACCCATAGCTGGACCAACTACTAAGTCTATATCTAAATCTTTTATTTGTTCAACAACTGTATTTAATACCTCAGCTGCATACTCTGGAAATCTTAATAGCTTTGCACATTGCACATATCTGTTACTGTGCTTTCCTGAAGATAATAAAAAATGTCCTTCTAATAATGCATCACTTTTCTTTAATATATCTACTACATCTACTTTACTCATATTATTTTTTCCTCCATGTTAAATATTATAAAATTATATTTATTTTAATTTATATTCTTTGCTTTAATTGTACTTATTTGTCATACCTGTAACCTATATAATTCCTCTTATTTCTTCTAAATTCTTTATTCCTTCTCTATCCATAAATTCATTGATTCCATCTATTATCTCAAGCCCAATTTTAGGATTCATGAAATTTGCAGTTCCAACTTGAATACAAGTAGCTCCTGCCATTATAAATTCTATCGCATCTGTAGCTTTAGTTATTCCACCCATTCCCATTACTGGTATATTTACATTTTTACAAACTTCATGTACCATTCTAAGAGCTATAGGCTTTATAGCTGGTCCAGATAATCCAGCATATACATTTTCAAATACTGGCTTTCTATTTTTTATATCAATTGCCATTGCTTTAAAAGTATTAACTAAAGATACTCCATCAGCACCTTCTTCTTCACAAACTTTTGCCATACCCACAATATCTTCAGCATTAGGTGATAATTTTATTACTAGAGGTAGTTTAGTTGCGTTTCTTACCTCACGAACAACTTCTCTTGCCACTTCATTTTTTATACCAAAAGCCATTCCTCCTGCTTTGACATTTGGACAAGATATGTTCAATTCAATAATATCTATAGGTTTATCATTTAACAGCTTAACCCCAAGTAGATAATCTTCTAATGTTCCACCTCCAACATTAGCAATTCTAACTAAATCTAACTCACTGAAGAAAGGAAGTTCACTGTCTATAAATCCTTGAACTCCAGGATTTTCAAGTCCAACACTGTTCATCATACCTGATGGTGTCTCATGAACTCTCATACCATTGTTACCAGGTTTTTTATTTAAAGTAAGACCTTTACTACTTATACCACCAAGTTTTTGTATATCATAAATTTCATTATATTCTCTTCCAAATCCAAAAGTCCCAGACGCCATTATTACTGGATTTTTAAAATCAATATTTCCAAATTTTACGTTTAAATTAGCCATTAAAAATCACGTCCTCTCCCCAAAATACTGGACCGTCTTTGCAAGTTTTTTTATTTCCTTTAGTAGTCTTACATGTACATACTAAACACGCTCCTACTCCACATGCCATATGATTTTCAAGTGACACCATAATCCTTGTTTTAGTACCTTCTACCATTTTAACCAATTTTTCCATCATTGGAGTTGGCCCACATGTTAATATATAGTCATATTTTTCTACATCAATTATGTCTGTTACAAACTTATTTCCTACTGTTGTATATACCTCATTGCAAACTTCTCTATATTCATTTTCTAATATAACATCTTCTCTAAATCCAAGATAAGCATCGCAGTCTTTTATGTTTTTAGCAACTAAATATAATGGTGCTATACCGATTCCACCACCTACTAGAGCTACTTTTCCATCAACTTTACTATATCCATTTCCATAAGGACCCTCTAGTTTTATAGTATCGTTTACTTTTAGATTACTAATAATTTGAGTTCCTTCTCCTACTACTTTATAAAGAAAAGTTATACCTTCTTCATCTATATCATGTATACTTATAGGTCTTGAAAGGACTGGATAAGTATCCCATGCTCTTAGCATATAAAATTGCCCCATCTTACCTTCAAAAGCGCCTTTTACTTTCATTCTATACATATCTTCACCTATGTATATATTTTCTAGAATTTTATACATCCCAAAATCTCCTTTACTTCACTATTATATAATGTAACTACTAACCTTCATTTACACCTAGAAGCTTTATTATTAATGCCATTCTAACGAACATTCCATATTTAGCTTGCTTAAAATAAACAGCTCTATCATCTGTATCTACATCAACATCTATTTCATTTACTCTTGGTAGTGGATGCATTACTAACATACTTTCAGATGCTTTTTCTAATTTAGCTTTATTTAAAATATAATAGTTTTTTAGTCTTTCGTATTCTGATTTATCTTCAAATCTTTCTTGTTGAATTCTAGTCATATATAAAACATCCAAACTTCCTATAACATCATCTAAATTATTAGTTTCATAGTAAGCATGTCCCTTTATAGCTTCTTTTATATAGTCTGGCATTTTTAGTTCTTCAGGTGCTATAAATACAAACTTAGTATTTTTGTATCTCGCCATAGCCTTAACTAAAGAATGTACAGTTCTTCCATATTTTAAATCACCACATAATCCTATTGTGTGATTTTCTAAAGTTCCTTTTAATGATTTTATAGTAAGTAAATCTGTAAGTGTTTGGGTTGGATGCTGATTTCCGCCATCTCCTGCATTTATAAATGGTACTTCTGTAAATTTTGATGCTTCTGTAGCTGCACCTGATTGAGGGTGTCTCATAGCTATTATATCAACATAACTAGATACTATCCTCATCGTATCACCTAAAGTTTCACCCTTTGATGCAGATGATGAATTTGGCTCTGAAAAACCTACGACACGACCTCCTAGTCTGTTCATAGCAGATTCAAAACTTAATCTTGTTCTTGTTGATGGTTCATAAAATAATGTAGCTAATAGTTTACCTTCACATATATGAGAATATTTTGACGGATTGTCAATTATTTTTTGAGCTAATTCTAATATTTCATCTATTTCTTCTATAGAAAAGTCTTCTGGTTGGATTAAATTTCTTGATTTTAACATCTTTCGTCCTCCTTTTTTAGCCTCTCTGAACTAAAATTAAAAGTATTTTTGTACTGTTAGTAGCTTATCACCTTTACCTTATCCTGTCAAGGTATTGCGCAAATAATCATTATCTGGAAAGAATACTATTTAATAGTAATATTAATATAAATCCACATCAAAATTTAAGATAATACAAAAACACTCTATATTGCATTTAACATATAATCATTTTATATTTCCTGATTAAATTAAATATAATATAGAGCATTTGTATTTATGTACTTATCAATTTGTTATAGTACAAATCGATTATAAGATTCTTTTTGCTGTAACAAATCTCGCTGTATAGTATGCTGAATTTATACTAGTTACACGAACTGTTTTTCCTGTTGATGGTGAATGTATCATATTACCTCCACCTACATATATACCAACATGACTAACAGAACCAGAACCATTAGTTGTAAAGAATACTAAGTCTCCTGGCTGTAAATTTGCCTTACTTACAGTTTGTCCATAATTAGATTGTGCCTTAGATGTTCTTGGTATCTTCTTTCCTACTGCATTTCTGTACACATATTGTGTAAATCCTGAACAGTCAAAAGTATTTGGCCCTTCTGCTCCCCAAACATATGGGCAACCTTGCTTAGAATAAGCCAAATTAAGTACAGCTTGAACTGCATTAGAGTTAGCTGTTGGCACATTTGAATTATTATTTTGTTGATTATTATTTATATTGTTTTGTTGAGTGTTATTTGTGTTTGTAGAATCTCCATTTTGAGTAACATTTTGGTCTACTTGCGGTTCTTCTATTACTGGAGCTTTATCAGTTACATAAGATGATTTTACATATCCTTCTGTTTCTCCATCTTTAACTTTCAACCAATCTTCATTTTCCTCTAAAACCAATAAAGAGCTTCCTTTTTCTAGCTCTCCAATTACTTCTGAATTTTCACTTTTATCTTTTCTTAAGTTTACTTTATCAGCGTTAGTGTATCCTACCCCTTCAGATATATCTACATATCTAGTAGCTAACCAACCTTCGCCATCTTCAACTTTAACTTTAACCCATTCTCCTTGAATTCCTAGAACTGTAAATTCATCTCCAGAATAAGCTATATTTTGAACTTGACCTTCTTCTCTTATCTTTATAGCTACTCCATCTTTTATTCTTGCAACTTTATATTTTACTTCTTTATATTCGCCTAAATTTAATTCAGTATTTGTTTTATCATCTTTATTTTGAGATGAATCATTTATTTCATCTGCATTTACAATTGAACTTACTGATAATGCCATAACTGATGCAAATACTGGTATTAATATCTTTTTCTTCACGATAAACCTCCTAAAATTTTCCCATAATTATCTTATGATTCTATTTTGTAGGTGAAGAGTACCTAAGGATAAAATACTAATACACAATACATTAATAAAAGCTCTATCTGTAACTTTTTTGTAAACCTCTTTATATAACTTTTATAGTATCATTATATTAATAAATAATAATTAATTAGTTTATCCAATATGTCACCTAAATATACATTATTTACTTCATTATATAATATGAGTTTGTAAAAGTAAAGAATTTTGTACCTTTTGAAGCTAAAGTACGCATAAATATTGTTTTATGTGTTTTTTTGTGCGTTTTTATGCATCGTATATTTTTTAATAAAACTTCTATAAAGTTAGAAATATAGTGAATTTTTTAACTTATTCTAAGTAAAAAGTCACTTATATAAAAGTGACTTTTTGATTATAATTTTTTTAAAATTTGATTATGGTTTTAATTTATTATAGAATTTTATATGAACTTCTATTTTATCAGAATCTTTTGGAATCTTCCCTAAATTCTCACAGTTTTCTTTATGCTCTTTTCTAACCTTTTCAGGAGCATCTGCATATGTAAATGATACAAATCCAATGATTGCTCTATTAGTAGTTTCTGAATAGTATACTTCTTCAGGTAATACATTTAAATTAGTAATACTAGTTGAATTGACCTTTAAAAAAGTAATAGAAGATAATAAACATAAAATTAATGCCATCAAAATACCATTTTTATATTTTTCATTAAACATATTCATTACTCTTTTTCTAATATCAGATTGTTTATGTAATCCGGCCACAAATTTATTTGAAAAATTTGAACCTCTTCTCATTGCATTTATAATTGTTAAAGCATAATCTTGTTTTTCTTCTTCACTACGGTTCTTTAAAACTCTCTCATCACAATAAAGTTCACAATCTAAGTCTATATGTTTGTCCATTATATATACAAATGGATTAAACCAATATACTATTTTCAAAAATATCATTACATACTTTAGATAAAGGTCTTTACTCTTAAAATGCATAAGTTCGTGCCTAAAAATCCAATCAAGTTCTTTTAAATTATAGTCATGTGGTGGTAAAAGTACGCATGAATCAAAAAATGCTGGTGTTTCAACTTCATAAGAATATTTTAATTTTATATCTTTTGTTATATCAAATTCTTTTAATAAATCTTTATAAAGATTTATTATTTCTTTATCCTCAACATCATAAGATAAATCATTTATTAAATTTTTAAGTTTTAGGTATTTAAATATAGTATAAATTAAATATATTACTACAGTTATAAGCCAAGTATATAAAAAAATATTATTCTTTAAATTTGAAACATTATTAAAGCCTTCTAAATTTATGTTATTAATATTGATATTTTCTTTGCTTCTCAAGATATTTATTGTAAAGGTATAGTATGTAAAAGGTAACAACAGCTTAATAACTATTATCATCCATATGTAATAATTAAATTTTTTACTAAATCTTTTGAATACATTTTTCTTAAAAACCAATATCAGAAAAACACTTAAGCTACTTACTATAGTAGTTCTAAAAATCCCATTTAGAATTAAGTTAGTCATTAATTCTCACCCATCTTATTTTTTAATATTTTATATTTAAGTTTAATTATTTGTTAAATTTTTCATAAAATGTTTTTAAATTTTCAATTTAAATGTTTATTTAATAAAATTATTTTAATATTTATATACATTTAATATTATATTAAATATATATTATTTCTTGTTTTTATTAGATATTCTTTACTCTTTAATATATCTATTTCTTATTGTTTTGAATTATCATAAGTTATAATAATAAATAATCTTTGTTTAATTATAACCTAGCAATAATTAGCTCACAATTTTCATTAGTTAATTAAAATAATTATCTACAAATTTTATTTTTGATGTTGTATCATAATATTATAAATAACAGATGAAAAATGGCTTAAATAATTTTGATTCATCTAATTTTTAATGGTTGTACACAATACAACTTTTTTATACCTTAAATAATTATATTTTATTATTTGATATGGATAAATTCCTATACCCATATCATAATTGAGCATCTATAAGAAGATTTGATTGATAACTCTAGACAATTTAACTATTTCATTAATACATCATTATATTGTATGGGGATATCTATAATATCAGAATCTTTAGGAATCATGCCCAATGCTTCACAATTTTTTTTATATCTTTCTCTAACTTTTTCAGGAGCATCTGCATATGTAAATGGTAAAGTTAAAACTACTGTACTACCAATAATTTGTGTTTCTTCCATATTTTTAGGTAATACATTTAAATTAACAATACTGGTTGAACTAATTTTCAGAAAAGTAATAGAAGATAATAAGCATAAAGTTAATGCCATTAGAATACCATTTTTATATTTTTCATTAAACATATTCATTACTCTTTTTCTAATATCAGATTGTTTATGTAATCCAGCCACAAATTTATTTGAAATGTTTGAACCTCTTCTCATTGCATTTATAATTGTTAGAGCATAATCTTGTTTTTCTTCTTCACTACGATTCTTTAAAACTCTTTCATCACAATAAAGTTCACAATCTAAATCTATATGTTTGTCCATTATATATACAAATGGATTAAACCAATATACTATTTTCAAAAATATCATTACATACTTTAGACAAAGGTCTTTACTCCTGAAATGCATAAGTTCATGCCTAAAAATCCAATCAAGTTCTTTTAGCTTATAGTCATGTGGTGGTAAAAGTACACATGAATCAAAAAATGCTGGTGTTTCAACTTCATAAGAATATTTTAATTTTATATCTTTTGTTATATTAAATTCTTTTAATATATCTTTATAAAGATTTATTACTTCTTTATCCTCAACATCATAGGATAAATCATTTATTAAGTTTTTAAGTTTTATGTATTTAAAGATATTATAAATTAAATATATTACTACAGTTATAAGCCAAGCATACAATAAGATGCTATTCTTTAAAGTTGAAATATTATTGAATCCCTCTAAATTAATATTATTAATATTGATATTTTCTTTGCTTCTCAAGATGTTTATTGTAAAGGTATAGTATGTAAAGGGCAATAACAGCTTAATAACAACTATCATCCATATGTAATAATTAAATTTTTTACTAAATCTTTTAAATACATTTTTCTTGAAAATCAATATCAGAAGAATACTTAAACTACTTACTATAACAGTTCTAAAAATACCATTTAGAATTGAATTAACCATATATTTTCACCTAACTTATTTATTAGTATTTTGTATTTGAATTTAATTAGCTCTCTAAGTTCTTTCTATGACTTTTTATGTAATAATAAATGTCCATCTTACTTCAATGTGTATTGATTCTATATAAACATGGAGATTTAACTAAAGTTAAACTAGTTTTTGATTTCCTTTACAAAACCTCTTTTATTTAAATCATATTTATTTTAGAAATATATTTATTTTTATTTAATATTTTTTCAATTAAGTTTATAAAACTATTTTTATTTAATTATAGCTTATTCATAATTAGCACGTCAATTGACAAGAATTAGTTTAAGTCATAAATATAGACTCTATCTAAAACCCATTAATATTACATTATAAATGTTTTGAAAGTAAATAATTTTAATTGCATCAACTTTAGTTTTATTGCTTCTAATTGTATTTAATTTTTTTCATAAGTTACATTAATATGTTCTACAAAATAAAAAATGACCCAAATCATTTTGAGTCATATAACTTTTAAGGACTGTACATAGTACAGCCCTTTTTATATATTAAATAATTATATCCTATTATTTATTAAGAGTAAATTCTAGTACCATCCTCTTAATTTCATAGCTTCAGCAACTCTCTTAATTGAATGCATATAAGCAGCTTCTCTCATTGTAACATTGTACTCTTCTTTGATTTTCCAAATAGATTCAAATGCTTTAACCATAGCTACTTCTTCTTTTTGCTCTACTTCTTCTTCTGACCAGTAGTATCCATATAAGTTTTGTACCCACTCGAAGTAAGAAACTGTAACTCCACCAGCATTAGTTAATATGTCTGGAGTAAGAACTATTCCTCTTTCAGCAAATACTTCATCAGCTTCTGGAGTAGTTGGTCCATTAGCAGCTTCACAAACTAATTTAGCTTTTATAGATTCAGCAACTTCTTTAGTTATAGAGTTTTCTAATGCAGCTGGGATTACTATATCAACATCTGAAGCCCAGAACTCTTCTAAAGATATTCTCTTAGCTCCTGGGAAGTTTAATAAGTTACCATGCTCTTTCATATGATCTAACATAGCTTGACCATCTAAACCATTTTCATTGTATATAGCATAAGAACCTTCTGATTTACACCATTCAGCCATAGCTACAACAGTACCACCAAGTTTTTCACAGTTAAGAACTGTGTAAGAACCAACGTTTCCTATACCTTGAACAGCTAATTTAGCTTTTTTCATATCTATTCCTAATTTAGCAGCAGCTTCTCTTGCAGTTACAGCAACACCAAATCCAGTAGCAGCTGTTCTTCCTAAAGAACCACCAAATTCAACTGGTTTACCAGTTAAAACACCTATAGCACTTTGTCCAGTTAATTTATTATATTCATCAACCATCCAAGACATTATTTGTCCATTAGTGTTTACGTCTGGTGCAGGAACGTCAACTTTTTCACCTATTAATTTATATATTCCATCTATGTATCCTCTACTTAATCTTTCTAATTCACCTTGAGATAAAGTTGATGGATCTACTATTATTCCACCTTTACCTCCACCATATGGTATACCTGTTACAGAACATTTGAAAGTCATCCATATAGATAAAGCTTTTACTTCGTCTCTTGAAACATTTGGATGGAATCTTATTCCACCTTTTGTTGGCCCTACTGCATCATTATGTTGTGATCTAAATCCTTTAAAAGTTTTTATAGAACCGTCATCCATTTTTACTGGAATTGAAACCTCAATAACTCTCATAGGTTCTTTTAATAATTCATAAACTGCTGGTTCCATACCTAATTTATCACATGCATTTTTTACTTGAGATTGCGCCATCTCGAAGACATTTACATCTTTTCCTGACATTTGAAAGCCCCCTTATAAATACGTTATAATTATGTATACTCCATTTAGAAAAACCATTTCCTAAATTTACAGTTTAATTATAGCACACTTTATTGCAAATTAGTATATCATTTTTTCAGTTTATTTTTTAACATGGGAGGAAGTTTATTTTTTTAATTTTATGAATGTTAATATCTATTTTTTGTACATTAACTAAAGTCATTCTCTCAATAGACTTTTTTATTATCTGTTGCATACTTTCAATTTTTTTTATAATTTCTAAATCATTGATATTTATACTTACAAAAATATTCATAAAATTATTGCAATTCTCTATATTGATTTTATTTATTCTATCAATGCTTCCAAAGTTGTACACTTCATATTCAATTATTTGTTTAATTACATCTGCATCAATATAAACTTTGCCAATATAACTAAAAGTAGGTCTTATAATTGTCTTTTCTAAAACGACCATATTTATATTATTTCCTTTTCTAAAAAGCCTTTTTAATGGATTTATACTAAGACCACTTGTCATATTTTTTATTTCAACTGCTGGAACAGGAATTACATGATTTCCTTCTTTTCTAGATTGTTTTGCTATTTCTATTTCATATTTAGTACTTATATCTTGAATATTTATAAATTTATAAACTTTTCCGATTGATAATCTATCTACAATCTGATTAATCATTTTTTTTGAAGTTCCTATAACAAGAATCTTATTTATATTTTCCTTCTCTATTACCTCTCTAACCTTCTGCCGATGTTCTAAATTATAAAAAATAGCTCTTTTAACTGCCTCAACAGTAGTCTTTGCTTGTTTTGCTGATATACCTGCTAAAACTTTATTTCTATATATTAAAATACCATCATCAATTATATAATCTATGTCATTTTCATATGCAAACTCTAGTGCCTTATAACTTTTTCCTGTACCACTTGACCCAACTAAAGCATATACTTCCATTTGATATCTCCTTTATTAAATAGTTTCAGATTAATTGCTTCAAAACTTTATTATTAATTAAAGTTATTATATCACTACTAATTGAATATTATATCCAATACTAAAATTTATAAAATAAATAAAATACTAAAAGATAAGATTCCTTTATAAAGTAAAAAGTTGATTCAACGAAAAATCAACAAAAAAAATTTTACTTTTTAAAAAAAAGGAATATAATATACTTTAAAGCAAGGAAAACTTACTGGATTTACATTAAAAGGAGCTGGTAATATGAACATTACAAAAAATTTTTTAAAAGACTATTTAGAAAAATTTAATGAAACACCATTTCTAGTTAGGCTTAAAGACGGGGAAGAATTTCTAGTTGGAGATAGCTCTCCTCAATTTAAAGTTATTGTAAATAATGATATTAGCAAATCTGAATTATTAAAAAGTACATCTTTAGCACTTGGAGAGGCCTATATAAATAGAGACATTGAAATTGAAGGAGATTTATTTTTAACCTTAAATCTACTTCTAAAACAAATAGACAAATTTAGTATTGATAACTCAGCTGTAAAACATTTGCTACATTCATCTAATTCGATGAGACATCAAAAGAAGGAAATACACGCTCATTATGACATTGGAAATGATTTTTATAGTTTATGGCTAGACAAAACACTTAGTTATTCTTGTGCATATTTTAAAGATGATAATGATAATCTTTACGAGGCTCAGGTTAATAAAGTTCATCACATATTAACTAAACTAAATTTAGAAGAAGGTATGAGTCTTCTTGATATTGGTTGTGGATGGGGATTTCTATTAATAGAAGCTGCAAAAAAATATAAAATTCATGGTGTGGGAATTACACTTAGCGAAGAACAATTTAAAGAGTTTAATACTAGAATTAAAGAAGAGAATCTTCAAGATTACCTTGAAGTAAAACTTATGGACTATCGAGAACTTAAAGAATCAAACCTTACATTTGATAGAGTTGTTAGCGTTGGTATGCTTGAACATGTTGGCAGAGAAAACTATGAACTTTTTATTAAAAATGTAAATGCTGTCCTAAAAGATAGTGGATTATTTTTGCTTCACTATATAAGTGGCTTAAAAGAATCTTATGGAGACCCTTGGATAAAAAAATATATTTTCCCAGGTGGAGTTATCCCTAGCTTAAGAGAAATGATACATATTTGTAGCGATTATAACTATCATACTATAGATGTTGAAAGTTTAAGATTACATTATGTAAAAACTTTATTATCTTGGCATGAAAATTTCTATGATAATCTTCCTAAGATTAAAGAAATGTTTGATGATAAATTTATAAGAATGTGGGATTTATATCTTTGTTCTTGTGCTGCTGCTTTTAATACTGGCATTATAGATATACATCAAATACTTTTCACTAAAGGCATAAAAAATGATTTACCTCTAACTAGAGATTACATGTATTCTTGTTCAAAATAGATATTTTTATAAATTAATCAAATTTTGAACTTAATTATAAAAATAGAGCTATCTTTAAGTAAAGATTTTTATAAAGTAAAAATTCTCTATATTAAAATAGCTCTATTTATTATATTCTTATAAGCTTCTATTCAGCTATGTATTATACACTATAACAAAACTCTCCATTTTCTTTTATGTTAAAGAAGTCTGCATAACACACATCAAATATCCTATTTTCTAAATCAGATATTTCAACCTTATTTTTTATCAAATAAGTTAATACACCTACATATGAAATATCTCCTTGTATAACTGCTCCATAGATTATATTATCTTTAAAAATAAACTTTTTATAACAATCATTTCCATGTCTAGTTAATACTTTATAACTATCATCTACAGGTGTATTCATGCCTATAGAAATGGTTGGTATATCCATAAAATTCATACTATTTTTAAAAGCAAATTCATCTTCTACCTTTTTATCTTTTCCAACCATATTGTGTGCAGCTATAATTCCTTGTTTTACAGCTATAGGCCAGATAGCATTTTTACCTACAACATCCCCTGCTGCATAGATATCTTTTTGCGTTGTTTGGCATCTATCATCTATTATTATGCCTCTATCATATTCTATTCCTGTTTCATCTAAAAAGTCAGCATTAGGTTTCACTCCTGTAGCTACGATTACCATGTCTGCATCAAGAATTTCTCCATTTGAAAATGCAACGCCTTTAACATCTTTACTATCATCTAAAACAATTTCTTGTATTGATGCACTTGGATAAAATTTTACGCCTTTTTCTTTAAATTTATTTTCGTATACTGATGCTGTATATTCATCTAATTGTCTATCTAGAATATATTTTTCCATAAAGGCCACTGAAATATCCAGCTGTTCATATTTAAATAGACCAATTAAAGCATCTATTCCAACTAATCCTGCCCCTATTATAACAACTTTCTTTGATTTTTCTGCCTTCTCTTTTATTTTATAAATATCATCTATGTTTCTTACAGAGTATACAAAATTTCCTTCTCTTAAATTCTTTATAGGAGGAATAGCAGAAGATGCACCTGTAGCTATTAAAAGCTTATCATAATTTACAGCGATGTCTTCCATTTGAACTAGTTTTTTATCTGTATCTATTCCTTTAACCGTTTTACCTGAAATCCAGTTTATGTTGTTTTTCTCCATAAAGTCTTCATCAACAAAGTTTATTTGCTTTAAAGTTCTGTGTTCAGATATAACATGATGTAGCATACATCTTGAGTATATATTTTCATCTTTAGAAATTACCACTATATTAGAATCTTTATCTAATTCTCTCAATGTTTTTGCTGCATTTATACCAGCAGCACTAGCCCCTAACACTACATAATTCATCATTTTCCTCCTTCTGTAATTCAATTGCACCACTTGGACAATTAGCTACACATCTAGGATATTCTTCATCTTTACATAAATCACATTTAAGTATGTTTTGCTTGCTTCTATCATCTGGTTTTAATAATCCATATGGACAAGACATTACACACATATAACATGAACCACATTTTTCTTCATCATATGAAACGATTCCACTCTGACTATCTTTATGCATTGCACCACTCATACATGCTAAAGCACATTCTGGCTCATCACAGTGTCTGCAAAGAATTGGAACTGGATTATTATGTTTGCTATCTAGTTCTATATGCCCTCTACTATCATTATCTACATTTTCTAAATCAAGAGTATACATGTTATAATCTTTATTATGCTTTAACATACAAGCTAATACACAACTTTTACAGCCTGTACATAAATCTTTATTTATAAAAATTCTATGCATTACATTCCACATCCTTTAACCCTAAATTTTTTCTTCTGTCTATTATTATTTGTTCTAATTGATCAGCTGAAGATTTAGGATCTGGATTCACTATAACATGTCCTCCTGTTAAGTCTTTTAATTTTTCTGTTAATACCTCTGTTACTAACTTTCCTCCTGTTATAAATGGAGGTAATGCTAAATGAAGAGGTAAACCAAGAGCAAGTCCAAAAGCTCCATCAGCTAATGCTTGTTCTTCCAACCATTGTGGAGCTGAAAGCACTAATGGTAATTGTGGTAAATCTATTCCAAGCTCAGCCGCTAACTCTGTTGCTACTATTTCAAGTCTACCTATAGCTAAACATGGCCCGAAATTTAATACTGGTGGTATTCCTAAAGTCTTACATACTTCTTTTAAGTTTTCCCCTGCTAATTCTTCTGCTCCAGGTGACATAAGACCAACATTTTCTAATCCTCCAGTAGAACATCCTGCTGAAAGTACTATAATATCTTTTTTAATTAACTCCTTAGTCAATTCAACAGTATTTATATCATGACCTCCTGCTGTCATATTTGAACATCCTACAACAGCTGCAACCCCTTTAATTTTTCCTTCTGCAATTAAATTAATAAGAGGTTTCCATGAATCTCCTAAAAATGCTTTTAAATTCTTTTCACTTACACCAGTTAAAGACTGCTCAAATCCATGGTCTTTTGGTATATCTATTTCAACACTTCCTCTTCTCTCCTTATAAGATTCTAGTGATTTTTGTATTAATGAATTACTAAGTTCATCTAAATTACTTCTATCTAATTCTATATATTCTGCATTTGCTTTTTTAGCAACATCATCTAAGCAAACCATTTTTACTTTATACTTATCTGCTATTGGCTCAAGTCCAGGTATAGTACAGTTAAATTCAGAAAGAACTATATCTATTGCTCCAGTTGATAAAACAGCTTCACTTGTAAAGTTATTACCCGCATGACCAGCAAATACTTCTTGATAATGTTCTCCTCTTAATTGTAAGTCTTGACCAACACATGTACATCCTACTAACTTAAATCCTTTTGCCCCAACAGATTGAGCTAACTTTATAACATCTTCATCTTTTAATCTATCTTGGAAATTTGCAAATGTTGAATGTTGATGACCTGTTATCATTATATTTATGTAGTCTGGATCTATTACATTAAATCCTACAGGAGCCATTCTTATAACTGGTTCTCCTAACATAACATCATTTAAAAGATTCGTTAGAGTAAGACCATATAACCCTGTTGATATTCCTAAATTTAAACAGTTAACTAACATGTCTACTGGGTCACTGTTTAAGTTTGTTGATGATTTTACTATTGCATCAAATACTTCTGATTTTGCACCACCAGGCATTATGCCTAACTCTTTCCATTTTTTTACTCTAGGTGCATAAGCTATTTTTTCTACTAATTCCATCTTGTCATCTCTTGATTTATATAAATCATTTATAACTTTATCAGCTACTTTTATACATTTATCGTATTTTTCATCACTTTCTATTCCAAACATCTCTGCTAATTGATTTAATGTTTTTTCTCCCTTAATAACACCTTTAGTTATTCCAACATTTTTTAAATTCTTAGCTGTATTTTCTACCACAT
The DNA here is from genome assembly GCF_020662275.1 of Clostridioides sp. ES-S-0006-03. NCBI lineage: Bacteria > Bacillati > Bacillota > Clostridia > Peptostreptococcales > Peptostreptococcaceae > Clostridioides > Clostridioides sp. ES-S-0006-03. The sequence continues at coordinate 92,960 of NZ_JADGMM010000007.1, read as the reverse complement.
GTAAATAACAAGCTGCTCCTGATGCTACTGCTCTTAAAAAGTTTCTTGCTACTATAGTATCTGCATCTGCTCCACATACACCTCTTGGTGATTTTGGAGTTACTCTACATGGTCCATTTGAACAGAGTCTACAACAGACTCCTTGAAGTCCAAAACCACATTTAACCTTTTGATCTTCTGTTCTATGAAATGCTGTTTCAACATCCTTTGAAGCTACAAAACTTTCTAATTTCTTGTCCGCACTTTCGCACATTTTACAAGTGTTACAAGCCATTACAAATTCCCCCTTATATTTTTATATTAAAAAAGTAGATTTGATAGTATTATAGCAATTGACTATAATTTAACTATTAAAATCTACTTATTTAATACCACGTTTTCCCAACTTTAAAACAAAATATAAATTATTAAAATAAATATATATATTTATTTTTTTTTACACTTTTAATTATTTAAATCTTTACTTATTTTTTCTAGCTTATTTAAAACTCTACCTTTCTCACTTCCATCTAGTACTTTTGGTTGATAATTATTCCTAGAACTACTAGATGTTATTGCTGTTGGTATTATATTTGGCTCTTTAATTGAAGATAGTTTATTATCTGAGAAGGTAAAAGTTTGTTGATATATATAGCTATCTGTATCAGAAGGATTTTTATTTCCTCCAAAACAAAAATTTCCTAAACTGTAAGCTATATACTTATCTTTATACTTTTCTATACCTTGAACTACATGAGGATGAGAACCTATAACCAGGTCTGCACCCTTATCTATTGCATAATGAGCAAAATCTTTTTGTTTTTTATCTGGATAATATTCCAGTTCTATTCCCCAGTGAAAATAAACCATAACAACATCTGACTTCTCTTTTATGGCTTTAATATCATCTTCCATTTGTTTTAAGTTTTTTTCATTGTATTCAGTTGACAATCCATTATATCCCAATAAACCTACTTTAATTCCATTAACATCTATTACTGCGTCTTTACCTAAACCAAAATAATTTATCTTATTTTCATCCAGTATGAACTTTGTATCTTTCATACCTTCCTCAAAATAATCCTCTGAATGGTTATTTGCAACACTTACTGCTTCTACACTTCCAGACTTCAAAATGTTTATATATTCTGGTTTGCCTTTAAATGCAAACTTCTTCTCTTTCGCCTTTGATGCATTAGTAAGAGGACCTTCTAAATTAACTACTGTTAAATCATCTTTTTCAAATATAGATTTTACATTTTTAAGAAAATAATCATTATCTTTTCCTTGTCTTTCAAATTCATGGTCGAAACTACCATAGTATGATGAACCTTTATAGTTTCCCATAGTTACATCACCAGCAAAACTTATAGTTATATCTTGTTTTACAGGCTCTCTTTTTTGTTCTTCAACCTGACTTTGATTATTATTAGAATCTTTTTTAATGTTATTTTCCTTCTCAGAATTATTAGAACACCCTACTACAAATAACAATAAACTCATAATACATATGTAAACTAACTTATTTTTCATGTTAAATCTCCTTTAAAGCAACAAATTCTTAATAAAATATACTCTTTTAAAAGTATAACATTTTTAAATGTACTCCATACATAGCTTTTAAACTTTAATTTTATTTTTAAGGTAAACTTCTTTAAGATAAATAAAAATATAAGCAGATTAAACTTTATTGTAAAACTTTAAAATAAGAATATCATAATAAAGTTTTTGTTGTAGAATTAATTTAATTGTTATATTCAATAATATTTGTTATAATGTTATTGAATTACAATACATATAAAAGGGAGGATTTCAAAATGGCATATAAAATTACTGACGCTTGTATAAGCTGTGGTGCTTGTGAGGCTGAATGCCCTGTTAGCTGTATATCAGCTGGAGACGACGCATATGTTATAGATGCTGGTTCTTGTATAGACTGTGGTTCTTGTGCAGGAGCTTGTCCTGTAGATGCACCTCAACCAGAATAATAATTGGTTATTCATAAAGAGACTGGCTTAATTTGATTTTATCAATATTAATCAGTCTCTTTTATTTATAGCTTAATTGTATTTTATATTTTAGAATGATACTCTGATATATAAATAAATCAGTTTTAAATTATTCGTTAAATATGACTCATTTCTAAGCTATTAATTTTAATATCACCTATATACCATATTCTATTTCCACAAGTTATATCTTGTTTTGCATCAAAAAAATTCAAATATAATCTATGAATATTATTATAAGTTTCTTTACATATGTTTATTTCTCAAGTCCACAGGATTCTTATTTTCTACTTTTCTATAAATAGCATATAATATGGAGTTAAATATAAATCTAATATTTTTAAAAACTATTTTATATATTCAATACTCTTATACTTTATTTCTAAAAATATACACCGTACTCTCATTACTCAAAACCTGATTTTTTATTATTTTAAAATATTTTTTAGTTTATTTGTTTTAGTTTTTTCAATAAAAAGGCATTGAACAGATATGTTATTATTTAAATATGTGTATTATCACAAGCTTATCTATTACAGGATGCTTATTTTGTATACTAAAAAGAGAGGCTCTATTGCATGATCTTTAAAACCATTTTGGAGCACTCTCTTCTTTATCCAATACCACATTCATATTCTTGTTCATTTAAAAAACTATAATAATATTTTCCAGTATTTATAAGTTCCTCATGAGTTCCCTCCTCTACAGATTTTCCGTCCTTGATGACATATATCTTGTCTACATTTTTTATTGTCGATAGTCTATGTGCTATAATTATAGTTGTTTTATTTTTCAAAAACTCATTTATATTTTTTAATATATCTCTTTGTGATATATTGTCCAATGCTGATGTTGCTTCATCAAATATCAATATTTTAGAATTGCTTAGCAACGCTCTTGCAATAGATATTTTCTGTTTCTGTCCCCCAGATAGTTTTACACCTTTCTCTCCAACTATAGTTTCAAAACTATTCTCAAGGTTGCTTATAAAATCATACACATCGATTTTTTTACAGATATACTCTACATCGTTTTTAGATATATTTTTATTCCCTAAAGTTAAATTGTTGAAAATTGTATCATCAAATAATAGTAAGTCTTGAGTTATAACAGATATCTGTTTTCTTATATCCACTAAATTATAATCCTTTAAATCAACATCATCTACTTTTATACTTCCTTTATCAATATCCCAAAGTCTAAATATCAACCTAGCTATTGTAGATTTACCACATCCGCTAGATCCAACTAATGCAGTTGTTTTTCCATTTTTAAACTCTAAAGTTAGATTATCTATAGTCTTAATCTCATTATCATAGGAAAATTCAACATTCTTAAATTCGATATTGCCTACAAAATTTTCTTTACACCTATTTCCATTATTATTTTGTTTTATAATTACTGGTTCATCCAATGCATTAAATATCCTATCTATGGAGACTGATGCCTGTTGAATTCTAGTATTAGACTTAATTATACTTGTGCAAGGCATAATCAGCATACTTGTATATTGTTGAAATGCAATAAGTTCCCCTATACTCATTTCCCCCTTTATTATTTTTATTCCTCCATAACAATAAATTGATATTGTTATTAAACTGCTCAATATCATTGCTATTGAAATATTTGTTGAAATTATTGTATTGAGCCTTATCCATTTATCTACTATTCCTTTTTCTTTTTTTACATATGTTCTAAAAAACTTTAATACTGATTTTGATATCACTATATTCATCATATTAGAAACATATTCTTGAACTAAGTTTGACACATCTCCTGAATCTGTTCTTATTTCTTTTGTCTTAAGTGCTATTTTTTTTGTAAATTTCGATTGACTAAATATTATTACTATCTGAATTACTAAAACTATAAGTAATAAATCAAATCTAATATTAACTAAAAATACTAATGCCGAAAAAGCTGTTATAACATTTACAATCAAAGAAAATATCATTTCTATCCCAAAATTCTCAACTATAAATATGTCATTTTCTAATATGGTTAATATATTTCCAGATTTTATATTTGTGTAATAGTTGCCAGATAGTTTTGATAGATGTTTTAGTAGCTTTAATTTTAGATTTATTGTTATTCTTTTTTTCATCTTTGAATATATATATTGTAGAGCTATTTCAGATAATGCCACGGTTATCTTTATTACAGAAAATACTATAACAAGCTTTATCAGCAATTCTACATTCCCTAGTTGTATAGCATCATCTAATATAATTTTTATCACTTGAGGAATTACTAAATACAAAGCAGATATTGTCAATACGATAATAAATGCCATCATAATAACAACTCTATTATTTTTAAAAGCCATTCTTAGAAATTTCTTTATATTTTTTTATTTTTCAAAAGTTTACCTCCCAAGCATCTAAACATAACAAAACTTCATAAATAAAATATTATTCACACTTGTCCATTTATATTTAACTCAACAAGTTTTGTTAGAGTATGTACTGACACAAAGTCATATCTTGAGACATTTATGTATTCAATTTTTATATTAAATTTCTCTTCCATTTTTCTTATTACACTGAAACAATTATGATCATTTAAACCAACTCTATTACTAAACAAATTATAATCATATATATCTTCACTCTTATTATCTATTTTTAATACTTCTTTCAAAGTTTCCTTTACACTTTTTAAAATATAATTATTACTGTCATATGGTTCAACTTTATTATCATAATATCTTTTACTTGATAATAAGTCACTCTCAGACCATCTATTTTTTAATGCTAAAGATTCAAGTTCTTCACTCAAACCTTCCAATTCTATTTTGGGATATTTTTACATAACCTTAGCTGTTTTTCCTGTTAATCTAGCTGTAGCTTGGCTGTTGCTTTTCCCAAATAATTGATATGAGTTATTTAAACTACAACTTAAATAAGAATTGTTGTCTATTACACATTGTATGTCATAATCCTTATTGTACCAAAATGAATCCTTTAATATAAATGACATTTCTCCAATTATATTTTCTTTTAAATAGTCATGTTTAATATCTATTCCAGTATCTAATATTGCTACTTTCACTCTGCTCATTGTAAAATCACCTATTCTTTTATTTTCCCATCAATTATAGAAATAACTCTATCTGAAATTTTGGCAATATTATTATCATGAGTTACAAGAAGTAATGTTTTATTAAGCCTTTTAGTAGACATCTTTAAAAGATCTATAACTATATCGCTATTTTTACTGTCTAGATTTCCTGTAGGTTCATCTGCTAATATAATGCTTGGAGATGTAGATAATGCTCGTCCTATAGCAACTCTTTGCTGTTGACCCCCAGATAACTGACTTGGAAGGGATTTCCTCTTATCTTTAAGCCCAAGCATATCTATTAATTCGTTTATATAATTCTCATCAACTTTTTCTTTTCCCATTAACAGTGGAAGTTTAATATTTTCTTCAACTGTAAGTATTGGGATTAGATTATACTGTTGAAATACAAAACCAATTTTTTTCCTTCTATATTCTGACATAGTTATATCTGAAAATATATTTATATCCTTATTATCAACAATTATTTTTCCAGAAGTAGCTCTCTCAATACCTCCTAATAAATAAAGCAATGTGCTTTTTCCACTTCCACTTGGACCCATTATTGATACAAATTCGCCTTTATCAATTTCAATATTTATATTTCTTAGAACTTCAACTCTTGATTCCTTTCTCCCATATATCTTGCACAAGTCTATTGTTTTTAATATATTCATTTTTCCTCCTGTAACTTTATTCTACTCCATTTATACATTCAACCACACGTTTGCTTTTAATTTGCTTGAATTGCAAATGAGCAGTTACAGCTCCTATAATTATATTTACTGCTGTAATTAATATATAATCCCAATATAGTAGGCTAAATTCTATTCCTAAACTTGATACTCCACTATTGAGATATATTCTTTTCTGCAAAATACATGATAATATAACAGTAACTAAACTTGACAATACTCCATAAGATATACCTTCATATACTATCATTTTATTTAAAATCTTTTGATTTGCTCCTATTGCTATTAATATTCCAAATTCATTGATTCTTGAGATTATGCTATATCCTATATTATTTATCACATTTATAATAGTAATTATAAAAATTATAAATACTATTCCTGTATTATAAATTTTGATTTTTTTATTTAATATCTCAACATCTTGTTTCTGCTTCACTATATTTGTCAATATTATTCTTTTAGCATTTGATTTTGATATGATTCTTGATATTTTATCTTCTATATTTTTATCATCTGCTCCTCTATCTAAGTTGATATTAACAGAATAATAATCATTTATACCTGTGCTAGCTTTAAATGTTTCTTGGTCGACAATAACATCCACGCTATTACTAGTTGTATTATACGCTTCATGCATATAATCATATGATACTATAGCTCCAACTTTAAATTGTTTATATACATATTCTGAATCGTAATCAGTTAATTTATAATACTTATCATCTATAATATTATCTTTCCTAAATTTTATACTAATTTCGTCACCAGGTTTTATATCTACAACACTTTTTCCATTTACTTGTGGAACAGGATTTTTTCCATTTATTTGAGGGATATATACAATAGCCAAATTATTTTCTTTAATTTTATTTATATCTATATTTCCTTCTATAATATAATCTTTCAATCTATTAAGAGCATTATCATTATATCCTCTAAAGTTGTTCTTTAAAATAGTCTCTTTTCTTAATTTATCATTCATCAAATACTCTTTTTTAGGAGTATCTTTATTATAATAATTTAAATCATTAAAATAATCCTTATTCAAAATTTTTATATTATTCATTATTAACTTTGAATATGTAACTTGAGATGACTCTATATTTTTTACACCTTCAATTTTTTCTATCTCTTCTAAAATACTTTCATTTATTCCACTACTCTTATTATCATTGTATATATTCATCATAAAATCAGAATTCATATGTAAATTAGAAAAATAAACTGGATATCTCTTCTCTTTTAGATACCCATTATAGTTCAATAGAACAAACATAGTTCCACAAATACACATAGAAAGGATTATCATAAAAAAAGTTTTTTTATTTCTAAATATATTTTTAAGCGAAATTGCCTTAGAAAATTCTACAAACCTATTAAAGAAACTAAAACTAACAAAATTTCTTTCAAATACATTATCATTGCTTCTTTTTATCAAACTTATAATAGTATTGTTCATAATATTCCTACAAGTTAAAAAAGCTATTAATATTATAATAACTCCAATTGATAAGATTGATAAAATTATTATGTCTGCTGGAAAAATCAAGCCTATTTTTATGATTTCACCATTTAATATAAATTTTGTATTTATATTTTCACCTAATTTATAAAAAATTTTAGCTCCTAAATATCCTGTTATTATACCTATAGGTATCGAAATAAAATATAAAATTCTTAGTTCTTGTAATATAACTTTAAACATGCCATTTCTATTAGTTCCTATTGCTCTTAATACACCATATTCTCCCATTCTGTTATATATAGATATATTGAATATTCCATATATAACAATTCCACATATTAAACTTACTACTAAAACTATTTTAAACTTATTATAAATTTCTTTATTTTCTGATGTTTCTAAACCTATTAAATCATTATGAGGTCTGATATTTTCCTTAGGGATAGAATTTTCTTTTGCTATTTTATTTATTTCATTGTTTATATCAATATTATTTTTAAATGCTATATATGTATTTATTTTATCCATATTATACAAATCAAGTGGTAACATTAGTTCCATATTAGCAATTGCCTTATGACTCTCTCTATCTTTAATAATACCAACTATCTTGAATTTTTCTTTTTTAAATCCTTTTTTATCATCTTTAACTTTCAACTCAATTTCTTGATTAATGTCAGGTTTAATACTTAAATTTTTCAATACCCAACTTTCAGCAATCATTTCATTTTTTTTATTTGGAAATCTTCCTTTTATTATTTCGGAGTCGCTTTTTATATAATCTTCGTTTACTAAAGTGAGCTCGACTAATTGCTTTTCTTCTTTTGATGTTGAAGCATTGTATACTTTCAAACCCATGTTAGCTATATTAGCTTTATCTTCAATCCTTTTAATCTGTTTTTTATTCAAATCACTAAATATAACATGATAAATTCCTTGAGTATACCTCATATTTTGTATTTCTGCATATCTTGTTGTCTCTAATAAACTTCCGATACCAACAATGAGAGCTATAGAAAGTATCATGCTTAATACTATTGATATAGATCTTTTTCTATACATTTTTATATATTTTTTACTTAAATTAAAACAATCTTTATTCATTCAGCATCATGTCCTCCTTATGTCTCATATAATTAATATCATTTAAAATATGCTGGTTTATCGTCAGCTGTACAGTCATCCCAACAAGGTGCATAATAATTACCATCTGGATCTGCTTGTGTTGAGCAATCTCTACTTTGAGATAAAACTTCTACCTCTTGTTTGTCCTGTATTTTTTCTACCTTTAACATATACATTTCCCCCTTTTATAAATCTATAATTTATCTTAAAATACTATGTGTATTTCAAAATCATAGCTATCAAATTTATCTATATAAAGATATTTTTTATATTAAATTTATATCTCATTTTCTACATAGCACATTGCATAGGAGGTGTTAAAAGATAATCTCCTGTAATTATTTTATTAATTATCTTACATCTAGCGCCATCACAGTACTGGTATAAATCGCATCCATTACACTCTGGATTTATCTTTTTAGAATAGCTCAATATTTTTTCTAGTTTATTTTCGTCCATCCCATCCTTCAAATTCCCTATACAAAATTCATTAATACCAACTGATAAAATACAAGGATATAAGTTTCCATCAGGATCTATATCAAATCCTGACTTTCCTGCATTTTGTTTTTCTAATGTAAAAAATTTCATCTAATAAAAATTTAAATACCAAACATTCTATTACTATTGTCAAAATATCTATTTTATTGTCAGAATAAGTAATTCTCTAACATAGCGTCTCCTCCAATACATAAGATAACTTATCTTTTAATTTCTTTAATTATGCTTACTTACAGGTATATTATCACTATAAATTGAAATCACACCTTCTTTTAAATACTCAATCTGCTTTAGATTGACTAAAAAGCTTTTATGACATCTAAAAAAATTATGCGTTTCTAATTCTAGCTCCATTTTCCAATACTTTTCCTAATCTTGTAGTCCTTATATCTAGTATGTATTGTTAAATTTTTTCTATCAATTTCTATGTATGTGTTATATCATTAATAAAAATTTTATTTATTTCTCCATTATTTGTAACTACTATAAATTTTTGCAAATTCTCTCTTATCTTTTTAAGACAATTTAAAAGATAAGTCTCTAGTTCATCATCACATATAACTATTTTATACATAAAAAGTTTCTCTCCCCTTATTTCAATCTATAAACTAATCTTAATAATAATTATGCACAAATTATATATACTTTTTTAAATTTAAGTTATTCTATATCATAAATATTTTTCAAAACAAAAATGCTATCTAATAACGTTAAAAATTTAAGTATCCATTTAAATTTTTTGCTTAATGTTAAAAATATAGCATCTTATCTTTTATACATAATTTTAAATTTTTTTATTAATCTTCTTCATAAAACCTTTCATATTTACTAAAACAATCAAGACATACTTTTTTTGTATTTTGAATTCTTATATATTGCTCAGGTGCAAACTCTCCACACACTTCACATTTAAGAGACTTAAATATTCTTGCCTTTTCTGGAAGTCTTAATTTTGTGTCTGTAATTTCAAATATATCTTCAAATTCACTTTCCAATAAGTATTTTTTATACCCTTCTCTATCCATATCAAATGGTTTTGACTTTACATATATTCTTATAGACTTTCCATTTTCCCTATTAAAAAAATGGTATACTGATTTCCCTGTCATTCTAAGCAGCAAATTCCCTTTACCCATTGTACAACTTAATACAACTTGTATACCATCTATTCCACATGCATCATTTTCAGAAATACATACAATTTCCTCATCTCCTGATTGTTTACATCCTAAATATTCTCTTGCTGCAAGTGCTGCTTTAAATCCTATAGCTAAACCTGGACATTCATGACCATGAAATTCAATTGCTTTTTTCCATAATTCCTCCACAAAACTCACGCTCCCTAATATTATTTATTTGCATACATTATTTAAACTTTTATCCTAATATTTTAAAAAGCCAGATGATTTAATATTAAATCTTCTGACTTTCTCAATACTCTTCATAGTTACTTATTATTAATATATTTAAGTTGTCTACTTTCCTTCTTTCATCAAATATGATAAAGTAAATAAGCTTTCTGTTAGGTTTACATTTTCAACTATAACACCTTTCGGAACTTCTAAATCTAATGGTGCAAAATTCCATACACCTTTTATTCCAGCTTTTACAACTCTATTAATAACTTCTTGTGCTCCATTTTTAGGTATACATAATACAGCAATATCTATATCATTGTTTTTTATAAACTCTTCTAAAGTGTCTGAATCTAACACTTCAAATTCTCTTATCTTTAAACCTATCATTCTAGGATTTGCATCAAATAAAGCTTTTATCTCGAATCCAGCTTTTCTAAATCCTGCATAATTGGCTATAGCTTGTCCTAAGTTACCTGCTCCTACAAGAACTGCATTATATGGTCGGTCTAATCCAAGTATTTTACCTATCTCAGTATGAAGGGCCTCTACATTATAACCATACCCTTGTTGTCCAAATCCACCAAAGTTGTTCAAATCTTGTCTTATTTGAGAAGCAGTAAAACCTATTATATCACTCAATTCTTTAGAAGATATTCTTTGTATATCCCTATCTAATAAGTCTCCAAGATATCTATGATATTTTGGGAGCCTTCTTATAACTGCCATTGATATATTTTTATTTCCCAACATTTTCACCTCCTAAAAGTGTCCTCTTTTTTGTTTGATTCACAATAAAATATTTCTTTTTCAAAACTAATACATATAACCTTGATTATATTATATCAAAACATTATAATTTTAGATAGTTCAAGGAGGTAGAAATTTATGATTGTTTTGTCATGTAACAACTTAAATAAAAGTTTTGGTATAGATTCTATATTGGAAAATATTAGTTTTACAGTAAATGAAGGCGATAAAATTGGTATAATTGGCATTAATGGTACTGGAAAAACTACTTTATTTAAAATAATATCAGGAATTTATGGCTATGATAGTGGAGATATTTACACTTCTAAAGATTGTGAAATCGGATATTTAGAACAAAATACCAATTTTTATTCGGATAATACCATTTTAGAAGAAGTGTTGGAAGTTTTTAAAGATTTGATAGATATGGAGTCCTATTTAAGAGAATTGGAAGTTAAAATATCTGAGGAAAGCACAAAAACAAACTCTCCAATTTTAGAAAAAATCATGGATGAATATTCACATAAGTTGGAATTATTTTCAGATTTAAATGGATATGGATATAAGTCTGAAGCTAAGGGAGTTTTAAAAGGATTAGGATTTAGTGACAATGATATGGATAAACCAATAAGTATACTTTCTGGTGGTGAAAAAACTAGGGTTCTTTTAGGAAAATTACTTCTTAAAAAACCAACTTTATTATTACTTGACGAGCCTACTAACCACTTAGATTCTGAAGCAATAGAATGGTTAGAAGTATTTTTAAAACAATACAAAGGTACTGTTATGCTAATATCTCATGATAGATATTTCTTAGACCAAGCTGTAAATAGAATTTTTGAAATTCACAATAAAAGACTTAGAGTATATAATGGTAACTATTCTAAATTTGTTGAACTGTCTAAAATAGAAAAAGAACTAGAACTAAAAAAATTCGAAGACCAACAAAAAGAAATAAAAAAACAAGAAGAATCTATTGAAAGACTAAAAGCGTATGGTCGGGAAAAGCACCTAAAACGTGCAAGAAGCAAAGAAAAAGCATTGGATAAAGTGGATGTTTTAGATAAGCCTGAAGCTTATAGAAAAAAAGCTCGTATACAATTTACTCCATCTGTTCAAAGTGGGAATGATGTCCTTCAAATTAGAGACGTCTCTATGGGATATGGAAAAAGAATACTTTTTAAAGATTTAAACTTAGACATATATAGAGGAGAAAAAGTTGCTCTTATAGGTGCAAATGGCATTGGTAAGTCTACATTATTTAAAATAATAACTAATGAGCTACAACCTATTAATGGTAATATTAAATTTGGAACTAATGTCCATGTTTCTTACTTCCATCAGGAACAAAAAACTCTTAATTTGGATAACACTATAATTGATGAAATTTGGGAAAACAATAATCATCTTACTCAAACCACTTTAAGAAATATGTTAGGAGCATTTTTATTTGTTGATGAAGAAGTTTTCAAGAAAATTTCTACATTAAGTGGTGGAGAAAGAGCTAGAGTGGCTATACTTAAACTTATATTATCAAATGCAAATTTCTTATTGTTAGATGAGCCTACTAACCATCTAGATATTGATTCTAAAGAGGTTCTTGAGGAAGCATTAACTAATTATGATGGTACTATATTTACAATATCACATGATAGATATTTTCTAAATACTGTTGTAGATAAGATTCTTGTTTTAGATGAAGATGGAGTTACTGAATATTTAGGTAACTATGATTATTATATTGATAAGAAAAGACAAGTTCAAGAAATGAGTATTGTTGAAGAGAAAGAAGAAAAAACAAGGACTCAAATAAAAGATGAAAAAAGAAAAGAAAGAGAACAAAGAGAATCAGAAAAGAAAAATAGAATAAAAAGGCAAAGTATAGAAAAAGAAATTGAAAAACTAGAACTTAAAATTGAAGAATTAGATGTGCTATTGTGTCAAGAAGAAGTATACTCTAATCCTGAGAAAGCTAAAGAAGTCAGTCAAGAAAAAATCAGTTTAGAAAATGACCTTTCCTCTCTATATGATGAGTGGGAAGAGTTTATGTAAAAAGGAGAGGATTATTTGCAAGCATTGTTTTCTTTAAAGGATGAAAATAAAAGGTTTTACAAGATACTTCTATCTTTATGTATACCTATTATCATACAAAACTTAATTTCTACATCTGTAAATGTAATAGATACAGTTATGATAAGTAGTTTAGGTGAAGTATCTGTAGCTTCAGTTGGAGTTGCAAACCAATTTTTCTTTCTTTTTAATATGTCTCTGTCTGGTATTACAGGCGGGGCTGGAGTTTTTATTTCACAGTTTTATGGAAAAAAAGATATTAGTAATATAAGAAAGGTTACAGGTCTTACCTGTATATTAGCACTTGCTTTAAGCTTTGTATTTGTTATCCCTGCTCTACTAACACCAAAACCAATAATACACATATTTTCTTATGATTCAGAGGTTGTAAGACTTTGTATAGACTATTTTAGTATTGCAGTATTTAGTTATCCATTGATAGCTATAAGTACAGTGTTTAGTACTGGTTCTAGAGGTGTTAGGAATCCTAAGTTGGGTATGATTTGCAGTGCATTTGCTCTTGTAACAAATGTTATTTTAAATTATGGATTTATATTTGGTAATTTAGGGCTTCCTGCATTAGGCGTAAAAGGAGCTGCTTTAGCAACTGTAATTGCAAGAATATGCGAATTAATTTTAATGCTTACTTATGTGTATTTTTATAAAAAAGACTATATATTAAAATTTGGGTTGAAAAATCTAAAGGCTATCGATAAGATTTTTATCAAATCTTTTTCATCAAAGAGTTTCCCTATATTTGTAAATGACTCTGCATGGGCAGTTGGAACTGTCCTGTATTCTGTTGCTTATTCAAGAGCAGGTACATCTGCTATAGCAGCAAGTCAAATAGCAACTAGTACAGGTAACTTCTTTATAATGACTGCTGTATGTATTGCATCTGGTGCATCTATTATGCTTGGTAATGAACTTGGTGCTGACCATATCAAAAGAGCCATTGAATATGCTAAGAAATTTTCTATACTAGTGTTTTTAGCTGGTTTAATACTTGGAGTTATTTTAATTTTAAATATCCCATTATTATTAAAGATGTTCAGTGTTTCTGATAGCTTGTCTTCTGATATAACTAAAATATTTTTTATAATGGGTATACTAATGGCTCTAAAATCATTTAATACATTAATTATAATTGGTATTTTGAGAAGTGGTGGAGATACTAAATATGCTCTATTTTTAGAATTAGGATGTATGTGGTTAGCTTCACTTCCTTTAACTTTTATAGCTGCATTTAAAGGTGCACCTATATTCATCCTTGTTCTACTCACTTACAGTGAAGAAGTTGTAAAATTTATATTTGGGGTACCTAGAGCATTATCTAAAAAATGGGCTATTAACATAGTTAAGGAAATTGATTAATAACAATAGTGTATTTTAGTAGTATATAATACTTTAAAATAGTATCACTGAAAACAGCTAAATTATTTCTAGTTTTCAGTGAAGCTATTTTTTATTTTTTATATAAATTATTATATTATATTTTAATTAAATAATAATAATATTAATAACTATTTATCTTCTAAAAATTCCTTTACTTCAAAGGCTAATCTATGTAATTTATCATAATTCAAAACTTCATATGTGCTATCTATTTTTTTAATTATACCCTTTTCAATTAAATTCAATAGGGAGTGGTATCTACTCTTTCTACTGATTGAATAAATTTCACTAAAATTACGAATATGCTTTGCTTTACATATACTATGCTCTTGTTTTTTTAAGATACAATAAGCAATAACTTCCGTACAAGAAAATAATTCTCTTACCATTCTAGTTTTGTACAACTCATATATTCTTCTTGTACATTTACTGTGAAATAATTCAATAAAATCTCTTTTAAGATATAACTCATCAAATACATCTTTTTTAAATCTAAATAATCTTATATTAGTTTTTGCAAATATATCACATTTCAAGTTATGTTCATATATATAACTAATTTTACCTATAAATTCATTTTCTGGTACAATATCAACAAGAAATTTATTTCCTCCTCTAGTGGAACATTCTACTAATGCAACTCCCTCTATTATAAAAAAGACTTCTTGCAAATCTTCATCTGATGCTACAAATCTTTGCCCTTTTTTATATTCAACAATGGATACTTGATTTAAATTATTTTTAATAATTGGGTATATGCTCGTCTCTTCTGCTTTCATTAAATTCTCCTTTTATGATATATTGTATAAAATATTCTATTTATATATTTTAATTTAGATTAATTTTTAACAAAAGATAATATAACAATTAAATTAATCTTGACAAATCTATTCTACTCAAGCAGAATAAACTTATACATATATATTTTCATATATTATTTATTTTAATATAATTCTATATTTATGAAATTGTATTATCAATAGAATTTGTTAAAATAAATTTTTTAGATGTATATTATAATTTAATCGAATAGAAATGAAAAATATACATACATTTTGAATTTTAAGCAACAATTAGGGGGATTTGGTGACAAGATTTAATTATAAGGAAGAAGGTTTCTATGTATGATTCTCAAAAAATCATATCTAGGCACCTTCTTTTTTGTATAAAACGCTATTAAATTTAAAAGGTTAGATATAAAGTTATTGATGTCATATAAAAAAGATATTAAAATTAAATTATTTTATAGTATTAATAATGTTTAATAGTTTAAGTATTAATATTATATAAGTTTTGTACAATTTTAGATACAATAAGATATATTGATTATGGAAATAACCTTCCTGTAAATATTATTAAAAACTATTTATTATATAAATAAGGAGAAATCAATGAAAAAATCAGTAGCTTTGATAAATGATAGCAGAAAAGATTTAATAGATTTTTTGGAAAATAACTTAAAGTTAGTTTTTGGAGATTACATAAAAATTAACAGATACTTTATAGATGAAATAAATAATGATGATATTATAAATGATGATGTAATATTGGTAATGTCTGTAGAAAGATTAGACAAAATTATAAATAATATATTAGACAAGAAAAAAGTTATTGTAATAAGAAGAACTTTTAAGGAAGATAAAGTATATGATTTATTATCCTTACCACAAGGTACAAATGCTTTAATTGTAAATGATTCTGATGAAACTACTTTAGAGACTATAAGCTTATTTTATAAGATTGGAGTAACTAATATTAGACCAGTTCCATATATGAACGAAAATAATTATAAAGATATAAAGATAGCTATAACTCCAGGAGTTCCAGAAAAAGTCCCTAGTTCTATCTCAGATATTTTTGATTTAGGTCATAGATATATAGATATTTCTACCTTTATAGAAATAATAAACTTATTACAAATAGACTCAAAAGAAATACAGTCTAATCTGGTTAAATACTCAGAAGAAATAATAAGTTTAGACACAGGTATAAAAGATAAATATAAAGAACTGTTTTTAAAGATAGAAGAATTAGATACAATATTGAACTTATCAAAAGATGGAATATTATTTACTTCAAAAGATGGTGTAATAAATACATATAATAGTAAAGTAAAAGACATCTTAAACATAAAAGAGGATATCTATGGTAAATATATTCAAGAAGTGTTTATAGATAGTTTAAAGGTTTTATTAAATGAAAAAGAGATATTGGACAAGGTTATTATATTTGATAAAAAGTATATAAATGTAAATAAAAAAAACATATACAATAAAGATGAAAAAATGGGTACATATTACAGTTTACAAGAAATAACATACATAAAAAAGCTGGAACAAAATTTAACTAAAAAATTAAGAGAAAAAGGGCAAATAGCGAAATATACATTCAAAGATATAAAAACAAATAGCC
Organism: Clostridioides sp. ES-S-0006-03; assembly: GCF_020662275.1. Classification (NCBI taxonomy): domain Bacteria; kingdom Bacillati; phylum Bacillota; class Clostridia; order Peptostreptococcales; family Peptostreptococcaceae; genus Clostridioides; species Clostridioides sp. ES-S-0006-03. The sequence goes on along the minus strand of NZ_JADGMM010000007.1, from coordinate 76,141 downwards.
CAAAGATGCTTGAATGCATAGATTTAGCTAAAAAAGTTTCTAAATCTGATTTAAGTATACTTATTAGAGGTGAAAGTGGAACTGGTAAAGAACTCATAGCCCAATCTATACACAATAATTCAACTAGAAAAAATCAGCCATTTATAGCAGTAAATTGCGCAGCTGTTCCTGAAAACTTACTAGAAAGTCAGTTATTTGGATATGATAAAGGTACTTTTACTGGGGGTCTAAAAGAAGGAAAACAGGGATTATTTGAATTAGCAAATAATGGAACTATATTCTTAGATGAAATTGGAGACATGCCCTTAGAACTACAAACAAAGCTACTTAGAGTTCTCCAATAAAAACAAATAATGCCTGTTGGTTCTCATAATATAATTAACATAGATGTTAGAATCATATCGGCTACTAATAAAAACCTAGAACAAATGATTGATAATAGTAGATTTAGAGAGGATTTATATTATAGATTAAATACAATTCCAATAAATATACCTCCTTTAAGGGAGAGAAAAGAAGATATCTTAATTATTATGGAAGATTTAATTAATAAAAAGTTATTGATTACACCAGAGGCAAAAGAACTTATACAAAACTATAAATGGAAAGGTAATATAAGAGAACTCCAAAATGTAACATCTTACTTAAATATTATGTGTGATGATATTGTACTTGAAAAGGACTTACCTCCAAACTTAAGGACTTTAGATAATAAGAATTCCCCATTAAAACTAAAGTATAATAAAAATGATATTTTAAATATACTAGAAGTATTGATTTTAAATAAAGAATCAGATGTTGGTATTGGTAGAGGACTAATTTTGCAAAGATTACTAGATAAAAATATTCAAATTACTGAAGGGAAAATAAAAAAAATATTTGAATATCTAAAAAAAGAAGAATTTATAATTTGTAATTCGGGAAGATATGGAAGTAAAATAACTCAAAAAGGAGAAATCTTTTATAGTAAATTAAAGTATGAAACTCTATAAGTTTATCAACTATTAAATAAAAAATCTATTAGGGAATAGTTTGTCTCCTTAGTAGATTTTTTTGTTTGCTAAATACATCAAAATTATAGTCTATTTTTATCTAATTAATAGGAATTAATAGGAATAGGATAAATAACAATTTTCCTATTTTTTTTATAAATACTCATATATAGTGCAATCTTTATCTAAAACAAAATTTTTTACTGAAAATTGCAATATAATATTTATTTTTCATACTTTCCATACAATATAATGATTTTTTTTATTCAATATTTTTATAAAAAACAAAATTCTTAAGTAAAAAAACATGGCATAATAATTGCTTAACTATATTAACAAGACAATAAAAAGTAATTGGAGGAATAAAAATGCAACCAGCTTTAAAATTAAAAAATCAAGTTAAAGAATTGGAAAAAGATTTTGTAATAGAAAGTTGTAATTCTATAAAACCTTGGTTAATAGATGTTAGAAGAGAATTACATAGAATACCAGAATTAGCTCTTGAGGAAAATCTTACAAAACAAAAAGTCATTTCTTATTTAAAAGAAATAGGAATTGATTATATGGAATTTACAAAACACAATGGAATTATGGCATACATTTTAAAAGAAAATGCAGATAAAACTATTTGTATAAGAGCAGATATGGATGCGCTTCCTATAGAAGAAGAAAACGATATACCTTATAAATCAATACATAATGGAAAAATGCACGCTTGTGGTCATGATGCGCATACAACAATGTTACTTGGAGCATGCAAAGTACTTTATTCAATGAAAGATAATCTAAATGTAAATGTAAAATTTTTATTTCAACCAGCAGAAGAAGGTTTTGGTGGAGCAAAGTTCTTGGTTGAGGATGGGTGTTTAGAAAACCCTAAAGCTGATTATATATTTGGGCTTCATGTCATGCCACACATTAAAACAGGATTTATTGAAACGAAATACGACACATTAAATGCAAGTGTTGATACTATAGAAATAAGTGTTAAGGGTAAAAGAGCTCATGGTGCGTATCCTGAAAATGGTATTGATGCAATAGTCACAGCTTCACAAATTGTTACATCACTACAAACCATAATAAGTAGAAACCTAGAACCAAATAATGCTGCAGTTTTGACTATAGGCAAAATATATGGTGGTGATGCACATAATGTAATATGTGAAGATGTAAAATTAGAGGGTACATTGAGAACTTTAAATAGCGAGACAAGAGATTTTGTAATTAATAAGATTACTAAAATTGTTGAAGATACAGCATCTGCATTTGGATGTATTGGAACATTACACGTGAGCGATGAAAATTACCCTGCTGTTATAAATGAAAGGGAATTAGTAGATACTGTTATTTCAAGTACTAAGGAATTACTTGGAGAAGAAAAATTTATACTGAGAGCAAACCCTTCATTAGGTGGTGAAGATTTTTCTTTTTATACAGAACATTGCAAAGGAGCATTCTTCCATTTAGGGTGCAAAAACGAGGAAAAAGGACTGACTTCACCTCTTCATACCTCTAAATTTAATGTAGATGAGGATTGTCTTCCAATAGGAGTTATGATGCATGTAATGAATACTTTATATTTTAATTAATATGGTAATTAATAAAAGAATAGGAGATAAATTAATATGGAAAAAGCTAAAAAATTAGGGTTATTTAGTATGATATTATTAGGAATTAATAGTATCATAGGTTCAGGTATATTCTTACTACCAGGTAAAGTTTACAATCTAGCGAGCCAAAATAGTATATTTATATATATTTTTGCTACACTTCTGGTTCTATCAATACTTTTATGTTTTGCAGAGGCTGGAAGTATGTTTGACAAAAATGGAGGTGCATATTTATACTCCAAAAAGGCATTTGGTGATTTTATAGGTTTTGAAGTTGGTACAATGTCTTGGGTTATTAGAATCATATCATGGTCTACACTAGCAGTAGGATTTGCAACAGCTTTAGGTGCATTTTGGCCAGAAGCTGCTACTGAATATAAAGGATATATCGCAGTGGCATTAGTAACATTACTTTCAATAAACAGCTTATTTGGAATTAAAAGTACAAAGATAATGAATAATGTAATAACCATAGCTAAATTAGTACCATTAATAGTTTTTGTAATAGTAGGAATATTCTTTATAAAATTTGGTAATGTTGTTCCTTCAGGCAATGTTGTAAATTCTAGTATAGGACCAGCTATAATATTAGTATTTTACGCGTTTACTGGATTTGAATCATTTGTTGTAGCAAGTGGAGAAATGGATAATCCTAAAAAAAATCTTCCAATAGCATTAATAACTACAATATTTATATGTGCAATAATTTATATCTTAATTCAAGTTGTCTGTATGGGTATACTTGGAGACAAATTATTTGAAAATAGTATTCCAATCGCAGACGCTTCAAGCGTATTTTTAGGCAATTATGGTAAAGTATTTATATCTGTAGCAACATTAATATCTATATTTGGAATAAATATAGGTTCTTCAATAGTAACTCCCAAGTGTGGTTCTGCTCTAGCAGAAGAAGGCTCTCTTCCAGCATTTATAGGAAAAACAAATAAATATGATGCTCCATATGTAGCAATAATAATATCTTTAATCTTCTGCATACCACTTGTATTAACTGGAAGTTTTGAACAGCTTGCAGTAATGAGTGTAATTGCCAGATTTGCTCAATACATACCAACTTGTTTAGCAGTAATAGTTTTAAGAAAAAGAGCAGATATCCAGGCTTCATTTAAAATTCCTTTTGGCCCTGTTATACCAACAGTAGCTATATTAGGTAGTATATGGTTGTTACAACAAGCTTGGGTTGAAGATATGTCAAAACCTATAACTCAAAATAGAGTTTTGATAGGATTAGGAGCAATGTTATTGATAGCACCTTTATATGTACTTATGAAAAAAAACAAAAAAATTGAATGTGAGTGCAAAGATAAGTCAGAAGATTCAAAATTATATGTTCCAAGAGAAAAAATTCAGTAATATTTTATAGATTGCTTGACATTCTTTTTTATTTAAAATCTATAGAAAAAGTTAATAAAGACCTAAACTTTATTATTTACACAAAGTTTAGGCCTTTATTTTTTCTAATAAGTAACATATATCAAATACTATAATCAAACATCAAAATTCAAACAAGTTTCAGGTTCATCTTCTATTTTTGCTATTTTAAACTTACATGCAATTAATGCTAGAGATACCAATGGATTTATGATATTTAATAATGCATATGGACCATACGTTAATGCAGATACACCTAATGTTGCTGTTATATACGCTCCACATGTATTCCATGGTACCAATGGAGAACTTAAAGTTCCACTATCTTCTAAAGCTCTTGATAACATCTTAGGATGTATACCTCTCTTTTTATATTCCTTATTATACATTCTTCCTGGTATAACTATAGACAAGTATTGTTCTCCTGCTATTATGTTAGTAACTGTGCAAGTTACCATTGTACATAATACTGTTCCAAATACACCCTTTGCTAACCTTAGTAAAGAAGAAGCTACTGCTTCAAGCATGCCTGTTTTTTCTAAAATACCTCCAAGAGATAAGGCACATATTGTTAAAGATACAGTAGACATCATATTCATAATCCCACCTTTAGACAATAAAGCATCTACCTCTTCTACTTGTGTTGATGAAACATATCCATTTTGTGCTGCATCTAATATTACATTCATAGATTCTCCTTGGAAAACTACTGCAAACAATACTCCTAATACAGCACCTACTATAAGCCCTGGTATAGCAGGAACTTTGAATATAACCAATCCAATTACTATTGCTGGAGCTAATAATAATACTGGTGATAAAGTATTAAATGTAGAATCTAATGTAGACCTAATTAGCTCTATCTGTTTTATATCTAATGCTTGACCTGAATACTTCATTCCGATTACACCATAAATTACTAGGCAAATTAATAATGATGGTATAGTTGAATATAACATATATTTTATATGTGTAAACAAATCTGTTCCTGCCATTGCTGGTGCTAAGTTAGTCGTTTCAGATAAAGGTGATAGTTTATCTCCAAAGTAAGCTCCAGATATTATAGAACCCACTATTAATCCAGTTGGCATACCTAAACTTTGCCCAATTCCTAAAAGTGCCACGCCTACTGTACCCATTGTACTCCAAGATGACCCTGTTGCAAGAGACACTATTGAGCAGACTAATGTGGATGCTACTAAAAAAATATTTGGTGATAAAATTTTTAGTCCCCAGTAAATCATACATGGAACTACTCCACTTACTATCCAAGTTCCTATAAGCACACCTATTATAATTATGATTAAGATTGCTTGCATTGCCATCTTTATACTATTAAACATACTTAATTCTAGGTCTTTCCATTTAAATCCAAGCCTATATACAGCTACAAGGCCTGCTACTGCTGCAGCTCCTATTAGTGGTACATGAGGTGATGAGCCATACATTAATACCCCTAAACTTAAAAATAATATCAAGCAAGTAATTGGTATCATTGCATCAAACAGATTTGCTTTTCTACATTCTCGCTCTTTCATAAAATAATTTCCTCCTAATTATTTGAACACTATACTATAATTTTCTTTGAAACATATTCGCTTGTACTAGATGACATGATACCTCCATAAGTTAATAAAAAATCTACATTGTCGCCTAATTTATAATCACATTTTGTATTACTTACATCTAATATCATGTGGTCTGAACTTGCCCCTAATATCTCTATATCAGTGTCTATTGGAATTAAAGAGTCAATATTTATGTCCTGCTTACCTATGGCTATAATTGCCCTTTTTAAGATTCCTTTATCTTCATAAACAGGTTTATTTCTAAACGCATCAACTCCTATTTCTCCAATAGGAACTGATGGTTTTTCTTTACATTCAACTATTTGACATATTAATTTGAATACATCTTGATATGTCCCATTTATATTTTTACCGTATGCCGTTTCTCTACCAAGTAAAATAGATTCACCTATTCTCAAATTATTAATACCTTCTGGCATATTATTACTTGTCATTAAATGTATAGAACTTGAATTACCTCCTGATACTATTTCTAGATTTATTCCAAATTTACCTTCTATCTTTTGAGCTATACTTACTAGCCTACCTGTATTTTCTTTAGATGGTATAATAGCTCCATAACAAGTTAAGTTTGTGGCTATACCAATTATTTTAATATTTTTTAGTTTTACTATCTCTTTTATACTATTAAAGAGGTCTTCTTCATAAAAATACCCTTCTCGTAAATCTCCTAAGTCAAACATAAGAACTATATTATGAATAATATTTTTACTTTCACATAATTCATTTAATTTCTCTATAGTTTCTAATTCTGAGTTAAAACTTATATCACAATAATTGATAACTTCTTCTAGTTCACTTATCATGGGTATTCTAATTAGTATTTTAGGTAAATTTATATTTTGTAATTTTTTTAAGTTTTGTATTCTTGAATCTGCTATATGGTCTATTCCTTCATTATATACTGCTTCTACTATTTCTTTTCGTGCACAAAATGATTTAGTTACGAAAGATACCTTAATGTTTCTTTCATGACAACTCTGTAAAATTACTTTAGCATTATGTCTTAATTTTTCTATATCTATTTCTAATCTAGGGTACATAGTCTTTCCTCCTTGAAGTTTAAACTTTTTAGTAGGAGCTTAAGAGATGCTTCTTCGTATTTTTTAGATAAAACCCCTATAGATGCCATAATATAGTCATTATCTATCAATATCTTTGTTTTTTCCTTTGGAAATAGTAATTCTTTATTTTTATTGTATTTAGTTATACCATCTAATATTTTAATTCTACTAGGGAGCCTAGTAAGTGCTCCCCCTGTACCCACTATATATCTTACTTCTGTTAAATCTTTTCCTTCTGCAATTTTGGTTTTTCCAGTTGTTCCATAAATATTTCTTATTTTCCCTGAATGCCTTAACATAGCTTTAATAACAGCTTCTTTTGTCAATCTCTCCACAAATAATATTTCTTCTTTTGATTTTGGTATTGGTGGATAATTATCTATTACTTTATCAATATCTATAGATAATTCATTTTGTAAATTTTCTTTGCCTATAACTTCTACTATATTTTTCATATTTACATATACACCTAAATCTCCCTCAACACTTCTCTTAGCTACAGGTTCAGGATTAACTAATATTTTATTAATATAGTCACTTCCATATGTAACAGAATGCACATCAGTAGTTGCTCCACCTACATCTAAAGTTAATAAATCTCCAATATTTTTATATAAAAGTTTAGAAGCTTCCATTACAGCCCCTGGAGTTGGAGTAATATTTTCATTAACCATTTCTTTAATATACTTCATTCCTGGTGCTGTAGTTATGTGGTCTTCAAATACACCTTGAATAATTTTTCTTGTAGGTTCTATATTCAATAAATCTATTTTAGGATATACATTTTCTGTTATATAAAGCTTATAATTCGTATCTTCAAATATTAACCTTACTTCTTCTTGATTTTCAACATTACCAGCATATATAACTGGTATACCTAAACTCATAGAAGCTATCATTTCAGCATTATAAATAGCTGTATCTCTTTCTCCATAGTCAACTCCACCAGCTATTAAGATTATGTTGGGATTTATTTCTTTTATTTTCTTTAAATCAGTTCTTTTAATTCTACCTGATGTTACTTGACGAATAACAGCTCCAGCTCCTAGAGCAGCTTCTTTAGCTGCTTTTACTGTCATATCATACACTAATCCATGAACAGTCATTTTTAATCCACCAGCTGCACTAGAAGTTGCAAACATATCATTATACTTTATATCATCTACAGATAATTTATTAGCTAAATCTTTAATAGCACCCGATAAGCCATTTCTTACATCGCCACCTTCAAACACTGTTGTTGGAGCCTGACCTTGACCCGAAAATACAGGATTATCAGAATCAATATTATGGAAAGCGTTTACTACAGTGGTAGTACTTCCTATTTCAGCTACCAACACATCTATTTTTAAAGAAACTTTTTTATTCTCCATTATTTATTATTCATTTCTCTTCTTTTTTCAACTAAGAAAGTGGCTACATGTATACCTTTGCTGTTTCTTCCAAATCCAGCATCTATTCCTTGTTCAATGGCTATTTCAGGTGTTACCTGTGTTCCTCCACAAGCAATCATTACTTTATCTCTTATACCTTTTTCTACACAATAATCGTGTAATTTCTTCATATTTTTATAATGAATATCATCATGACTTATTATTGTAGATGCAAGTATTGCATCTGCATTTAGCTCTATTGCTGCGTCTACTAATTTTTCTACAGGTACAGAAGTTCCCAAGTAATGACATTCTATACCATATTTTTCAATACCACCATGTTTTATATCTATTATTTCTCTTAAACCAACTGAGTGTTCGTCTTCTCCAACTGTAGCTGAAACTATTTTCATAGGCTTTTCTTCTATATCTGCTCTTATTTCTTCATCAGTTAGTACTTTAGGTTCTTCTGGTATTACTAAGTCATTTAAATCTATATCAAATGGAACTCTTCCCTTCACTTCTATCCTAGTGCCTTCGGATTCATGCATAACTTCTCTACTTATAACTTCAACTTCTTGTAAATTCATTTTTTTGACAAATTCCAATGCTGCAAACTCAGCTGTTCTTTTATCAGTAGGAAGCATCATTGTTATCATCACAATTCCATCTGCACACCATTCCATTTCAGGTTTGATTTTAGTTCCACCTCTGTATTCCTCTGATTCTTTTAGTCTATTTTCTACATTATCAAAATCATCAAGTTCATCGATATATATTATTTTGTTTGGATTTTCAAATGTACATCCATCTATTAATATTGATGGATTATCTATAGCTTTTTCATCATATTGAGCTACATTATTGTATCCAAAGTGAGCAGTTACAGGTGCTAAATAATCTTTATCTCTTTCATAAACAGTACCCTCACCAACTCCACCTTTTATTTTTCTAGATATACCATCACCATTTCTTTCTGGATAATTTCCTGAGTCAACGAAGAATCCTTGTTCTACTGATTCAAAATATCCTCCAACTTCAAAGATTTCTTCCATATATAGTACAGCTCTTTCTTTAATCTCTCTTGCTTTGTATCTTAATTCTCCAACATCTTTAAGTTCTATCATATCCATAAGACCATCCATTCCAACTAAAGCTTGCTTTGCTGTATCACATGCTTCTATGTTGTATATATGCCAAGGTACATTTCTACCTTCGTCAGGTGTTATAGTTGATTGTATGTCAGCTCTAGTTAAGACTGATGTTAATAAATTTAATACATGAGTAACTGTTGCTTCTCTAGTTGATGATTCCATATATTTAGTATTCATTTGAGCTCTCATCTTATAATCACTAAATAATTCTCTAAGTGCAACAGCATAAGGTAAATCTATTCTTAAACATGGTGCTGGAGGGGCTGTTGGTGGCACTGTTGATAAGCATATATTACTTTTATCTATTCCTATTTTTTCTGAAAATATAGAATTTAAAGCGTGTTGAACCATAAGTTCAGGCATTACCTTCCATGCTTCTCTAGCAGTAGCATTAGCATTATGTGCTCCATCTATTTGAGCTATATTTGCAAAAGCCATTATTTGCTTAGCTTCACAAGCATCTACAAAAGATCTTACCATGTTTATATTTCTATATAGAACATTATATTGTGGGTCTTGATGTGCTCCATTGACCCCTTCTTCAGCAAACATTACTGCTACTTCAGGACCCGCAACACCACTTACATATGAATGGTAATTAATAGGTCTACCAACTTCTTCTTCTATAAAGTCAAGAGCTTTTCTTTGAGCTCTTACTTGTTTTCTTGTTATTGGAACACCTCCTATACCTTGAGGGGTTCCTTCTATAAGTCCGTCAAAATGTGATTGCCCAGCAGTTCTAATGACCATTAAGTGGTCAGCACCGTGATGAGCTGCCATCCTCATTCTTCTTATATCATCTTCAAATCTTCCAGAAGCTATTTCAGTAGTAATAATTGGGCTTGGTTGAGGGTCTATATTATTAAAATATTTAGATGATGGTAACCCTACACTCTTCTTTAAAGGTTTTGTACAGTCTTTATATTCAAAAGGTCCCATTTCAAGATTTTCCAAGTGTTCTCTCCAAACCCAACCTCTTCTTTTTGGTTTATATTTATCCAAATCTTTTAATATATAGTCTATATCTAATTTTTTATTTTCCTTTAACATGATTCTACCCCTTCTCTAAATAAACATGTAACTTCATCCCAATATTCACCATTAACTAATAATAAACCAGCTTCTCTAACTGATATATTTTTAGATTTAGCAAGCTTATAAACTACATGCCCTGCTCCCTTACCTATAAGACCTCTTTCCATAACACCTTCTAAAATAGGTTTTACCTCAAGAGAAGAAAATCCCATTCTTAACAAAACAGACCTTTCTATTGATGGTGTTGTATTCTTTTTGCCAAGGTCTATCATTGGTTCTACTATCTGGGCAGCTAAACTCCAAAATCTTTCTTTTAACTCATCATCGCTCAATTTCTGAAGATGTTTTCTTCTAACCTCAAAATCATCCTCTCTTTTTTTCATGAACATTCCCCCATTCATATTAATTTAAGTGAATTTTCCAACTATTCATTTCATGGTAAATTAAAAAATAGTAATTATTATAAATTATCTAACGTATCAATAACAAAATCTCTTGAACTTTTTACTTCTTTCATTAGAAATTCTATATCTTCATTACTTAGACTATTAACATTATCAATACCATTATGAGATACACAATTTTTTATAAATGATTTTCTTATTTTATTTATGTCGATATCAACACATTTTAATAATTCTGGTCTTTCTGGTAATATTAAGTTTACTCCTGCAATTTCTTCTCTTGGATTTCCAAATTTTATATCTATTCCATTTTCTTTTGCAAATGTAAGCTGTGGACATATGTGTTTACCTGCACCTGTATACTCTGTCTCTTGTACTACTACAACTTTATCTTCATCCAATTCTTGTGCTAAGGAAAATGCTGCTGCTAAAGATGTATTTCCAGCAGGTCCTCTTTCTATACCTTCCAACTGTGCCAATAATTCAGTTGTATAGAAAACTTCTCCTTGTTTTACTAACACATATCTGTCCATATATCTAAGTGGTCTAGCTGCAGACCTAGGTACATCTGACCTATCAGGCCATGTACAGAATGGTATACCAAAACCTGTATGTCCTGTTGTAAATGATTTTTTATTAAATTGACTATCACTAGCCATGTGTAATCCTTTTAAATCAACACTTGCTCCAACTACTTTTGTGTTAAGAGAACCAGCTTTTATTAGTCCTCTTGCTGTTCCAGTGAGATTACCTCCACCTGCATTTGTACAAACAACTACATCAGGGTCTTTTTTATATTTTTCTCTAAATTGAATAGCTAGCTCATATCCTAAAGTTTCTACACCTGCAATTCCAAATGGTGAATATAACGATGCGTTAAAATAGCTTGTTTCTTCTAGTAGGACTAAGAATGTATAAAATAATTCTGGTCCAACAGTTAATTGAATAACTTCTGCACCATATGCCTCACATTTTCTTGCTTTCTCTATAATCTCAGGTTGACCTAGACCATTAGAATCATAACATTCTTGAACTATTATACATTTTAAACCCTGCATTGCTGCCTGAGATGCTACAGCTGCTCCATAGTTACCACTAGTAGCTGCTATTACACCTTTATATCCCATTTTTTTAGCATGATATACTGCAGTAGCTGCTCTTCTTGCTTTAAAACTACCAGATGCATTCATTGCTTCATCTTTTACAAATATTCTAGCACCTTTACCTTCTGGAGCACATCTTCTGGCCAACTTAGTTAAATTTTTAAGTTCTATTATAGGAGTATTTCCAACAGCATATTGTGATTGAATTGCTTCAATATCTTGTAATGTATATCCTGTTTCACCCATCATTTTTTCATAGTCAAATCCTATTCCTTCTTGTTCAAAAGATGAGTAATCCAATCCAATTGCGTTTTTCATTATTTCATTGTTTCTTCCCATGACAGCTTGATAGCTCATATCTTTCATTGATGCTGCATTATTCATTATATACACCTCCAAATAATATTTCTTTAGCCTGTATTCCTATTTGGAGTAACTCAGGTATACATTTACCATAATCATGAGTATAATATGGATTTACTTTAAGTAAATTACCTTTTACAAGTCTACCCGTAATTGTTTTAACTTCTACTAAATCACCTATAGAGGCATCCTTTTGTATAAACCCTTTAACCCACATTTCTAAGGATACTTTCTTAGTATCCTCTGGAACTTGTGGAGCTCTTTCTTCTGGAGTCAACACTATATTGTGTATAATAACCCAATCATTAATTTTAGCATCCATTTTTTCATCCCCTTATCAGCTAACTGTTATTTTATTAATTTGCTTTTGACTCTTCTTCTAACTCAATTTCTATCTGATTTCTTATATCTCCCATTATTGCTCTAGGTACTGGTATATCCAACATAGTTTTAAGGCCTGGTCTAGCATTTATTATTAATGGAATAGAGTTTACTATCATTGCATAAGTACCTACCCCTCCAGGTATTTCAGGATTTATTTGTAAATCAATATTTGGTATCCCTTTTATTGATACATAGTCTCCTGTTTTAATACCTTCTGCTTCAGGTATTATCTGTTGTGGATGCTCCATTTCAATTAAAACGTCTCCATTTACATATCCATATCCACATTGTCTACAACCAGCAACATTTCCAGCCAATGCCTCTCCGTACTTAGATTTTCTATCTACTGTAGTCATTATTGGTTCTTTTGTTTGTTCTATCTTATCTAGTTTCCACCCTAATCCATCAGCTATCATATTTATTGATTCTACAAATCCTACATGACCTGCTATAGTATTATTTTCTACACCTTTTATGAACTCTTCTTTTGTTACTCCAACACCTTGTTCTACCATAACAGATTTTCCAAATGGTGATAAATCATTTACCCTCTTCGCTTTTATACTATTAACTTCTTCACAAGTACCTGAAAGCGCTAATACTAGTAAATCTAGTACAAACCCTGGATTGATTCCTGTTCCAAGAATACTTACTCCATTCTCTTTTGCAACTTCATCCATTTTCTTAGCCAAGTCTGCATCATCAGCTTGTGGATATGCCATTTGTTCTGCTGTTGATATAACATTTATTTTTCTATTTAATAAGAACATTATTTTATCAAAAGCCTTTTTAGTAAATGAATCAGTTGCTAATAAAACAACATCTACACTTTTTTCTTTAAAAACTTCTTCATAATTTCCATTGATAATAACTTCTGTTCTTTCTCCTCTTTCAATTCCTAGGACATCATACATACTTTTACCTGAAGTACTTCTACTGCAAACAGATACTATTTCTATACCTTCTTTTTTTAAAATCATATTAGCCATGCCTATCCCCATAGCTCCAAATCCCCATATACCAACTCTTACTTTTCTCATATATACACCCTCCTAAAAATTTATATTCTTAATTATTAGTTAAAGCATGAATCGTGCCAACTTCAAAACAAAAATAAATATTTATTAGAACGTTGAAACTATAATTATCTTGTTATGTATTTTCATAAATAAAAAATAATATTTTTTCTGAGAAACAAAAAAAGAGCAAAAAAATTTGCTCTTTTATAATAATTTTGCGCCTTTATTTTTCTTTTTTATTTTACTTCTTTATAGGACTTTAATGTTATATTTTTTTATTTTATATTGTAAATTTTGCCTATTCATACCTAAAATTGATGCAGCCTTAGTTATATTATATGATGCCTTTTCTAATGATTCATATATATACTTCTCTTCTATCTCACTGAGAACATTATTAAGTGTCTTATTCTCTAAATCATTTAAAGAATAATTATTACGCTCTTTATTCTCTTTAAGATTGTAATAGTCATTTAAATTAATCATGCTTGTTTCTATTTGTATCTCGTTTTCCATCATACTCATAGTACAATAAATTATGTTTTCTAGTTCTCTTATGTTCCCTTGCCAGTCATAATTTTTTAAAACCCTGATAGCTTCATCTGAAATACCTACTACTTTTTTATTTAACTTTTTATTATACTTTGAAATAAATTTTTTGCATAATACAGATATATCCTCTTTTCTATCTCTAAGAGGAGGAATTTTTATATCTATTATGTTAAGCCTATAATATAAATCTTTTCTCATTTTATTCTCATTTAAAATAACTTTTGGACTTTCATTTGTTGTTGCAATAATTCTTACATCAACAGGTATATCCTTAGTCCCTCCAACTCTTCTTACATAACCTTCCTGCAAAACTCTTAGCAATTTAGCCTGTAACATAATAGGCATGGAGTTTATTTCATCCAATAATAATGTCCCTTTGTTAGCTTGCTCAAATAAACCTGGCCTGTCTATTGCCCCTGTAAATCCTCCCTTAGCAGTTCCAAATAGTATTCCTTCGAATAATGATTCTGGTAAAGCTGCACAATTTTGTGCTATAAATGGATAATTTTTTCTATTACTTCCATAGTGAATGGACTGGCTAAATAGCTCTTTGCCTGTCCCAGTTTCACCATATATAAATACTGAGGCATCAGACTTACAAGCTTTCTTAGATTTTGCTATTGCCTCTTTAATCAGATTACTTTCCCCTAAAATATCATCAAATTCATAACCCTTTTTTTGTTTATTGTCAACTTTATTAATTAAATTTTTTTTATAGCTTCTGTTTAATAAATTTTCTATAGTTGTCATATTCTTTGATATTTCAAGTGCCCCTACAAATTCTCCTTTAATATCAATTGGTATCGTAGTATTTATTGCTGTTATTTCTTTTCCATTTTTATCTAGATATTTTTGAATATTGTCTTTAATAATTTCCCTTTTTTCCAAAACTTCTACTAGTGTACTTCTATTTATTTTCATTTTGCTGACTATATCAAAAAATGAATTAGTTAAAACATCATGTCTATTCATTTTTTCCATTTTTTGTACAGAATCATTGTAGATTATAGTTTTCCCTTCTTTATTAACAAAATGTACCCCTTCATCAATATTTTCCAATATTTCATTCATTACTTTAAAAAATATTTCTTGGTTCAACTATATCACCCCAGTACCTAAATATATAACAACCCAAAAATAAGTAAAATATTTCTATATATTTATCTTATCACATATTTATGATATTTTTTATGTCCATTATATTTTTAATTAATACTTGATGAACTACATAGTAAAGCATGAATAGTAATGGTTATATTCTTAGTATTTTCCCTTTTGTTGATATTTCCTTATTAAAAAAAATATTCTAAATATATTATTTATACTCAAATATTATCTAAAAAAGAGTATTTGTATACCTTTATTCTCGTACATATTTTTAACTTAAAATATAAACTTTATATAAAACAAGTTAAAATATACTTAATTAAAATACGTAAAAAAGAGCTATCACAGAACAAATTTAATTTACTCATGCGATAACTCGATTCTACAAACTAATATTTAATTTTCATAATATTTATTTCTAAAAAGCAGTCTCATGCCCAACATAACAGGCTATGCCATTATCTAAAAATATGTCCTGTAATTCTTCAAGATGCTCTTCATCAACATCTCCTTTATCAGAATACTCATATTCTTTACCTAATTGAATCCATTTTGACTCTCCTAGTCTATGAAATGGTAACAGATTAATTTCTACTAAATTATTTTTATGCATAAAAGATATAATATCATTTATATTTTCTATACTATCATTAAATCCTGAAATAACTGGTACTCTAAGTACTAATCTTCCACCCCAGTCAGAGTTTACAAGATTTGATATGTTTTCTAATACTAAATCATTATACACACCTGTTTGTTCCTTATGCTTTTCTCTATCCATATGTTTTATATCAATAAATGCAAAGTCGATATCCTTAAATATATTATTAAAAATTTCATTTGAAACACATGCACTCGTTTCAATAGCAGTGTGCACATTTGTTTCATGACATTTTAATAGCACTTCATGTAAAAATTCATGTTGAAGTAGTGGCTCTCCTCCACTAAATGTTACTCCTCCATTACTTCTCCAGTTATTAGAATCACGCTTAATCACCTTTACAAGTTCCTCTACAGTATATGGCTTTGCACATAATTTAAACGCATTATAATAACACGAGTTGACACATTCAAAACTCTCACAATTCTTACATATGCCCCAATCTATGACTGGCTTATTGTCAAGGTCAAAACTCAATGCACCATTTTTACATTTACCATGACATACAGTACATCCATTTTCATATTGACAAGACAACTCACTAAACATCATATGTGGTCTAACAGTCCAACTTTCAGGATTTGCACACCACTTACAACTAAGTGGACATCCATTTAAAAACACAGTTGTTCTACAACCTGGCCCATCATGAACTGAAAAGCTTTGTATATCAAAAATCATTCCTTCTAATTGTCTTTGACTATTCATTAAACACATGCCCTTCACAAGTAATTGCGTTTAATGTTGAGTATACCCAATCTTCATTCTCTAGCCCAACACATTTACCTATACCTTCATCATTAGCATCAACAAAATTTTTACAATTTTTACATTTTGGCATTACTTTTATTTCTGAACATGCTTCATCATCTAAATTAATCATTTGTTTTGATAATCTACAAATCCCTTTAGTCGCATCTACTGCGCAAAAATTCATACAATCACTATGTTTTCTCATATTTTACACCCCTTCATACTCTGTTCTAGCAATTACTTCATCTTGTATTGGTTTACCTAGTTCACACCAGTATTGAGTAAATCCAGCAACACGTACCATTAGTTGACGATAATTATCAGGATTTTTTTGTGCGTCTTTCAAAGTTTCTGAGTCCACAACATTGTATTGAATATGGAATCCACCTTTTCTCAAGTAACTTCTTGTTAAATCTAACAGTTTTTTTGTTCCTTGTTGTCCTCTAATAGTTGTAGGATGAAGTTTTAAATTCATTTGAGAATTTTGAACTACTGCTTGATCCCAAATAGTCGCAGATTCAAATAATGCATACACACCATTTTTATCTGTTCCTGCATATGCAGAAACTGAACCATCTGAATATGTTGTTCCACTTAATCTACCATCTGGGGTAGCTAAAGTAGCAGCTCCTTGTGGTCCATGTGTAGATACAGAAATTTGACAAGGATACATTTTTTTAGCATATAAAGATTGTGCTTCTTCACACACTTTTGCTAGCCATATTTCATAATTTTTAAGAATCATATCTGCATACAAATCATTGTTTCCATATTTAGGTGCATCAAGACAGGCCTTATAAATAGCATCATATTTGCCAGTCTTATCCACTTTTACTTGGTCTGCCATAGAATAATTACCAACTTCTAATGCATCTTTAAATCCAAAATTATTTAATACAGCATCCTTCATTTCTTCAACTGTAAAAGCTTTGTCATCATATACAAGTTTTTTAAGTGCAGCAAATGAGTTAACCATAGTAACAGTTCCACAAGTTTCTACATTTAATGTTGCATTATAACGATATCCCATATTTCCTATATGTTGACCTTTATCTAAACAGTCTGGTTTTAATAGAGAATTTATTATAGAAGTATCAAACTTTCTCCATATATCTAACTCAATATTATTTGCTCTCTCAAGAACATTTATTGCTTGTTTATAATAGTCTTTAAATACTTCTACAACTTCTTCATAAGTATCTAATGGCTTATTATGAGGTTCAAATACTTGTATATTCATACGATGGTCTTTACCATTCATAAGAACAAGTTCTAATATTTTAGGATTAGCAATAAAGTGAACTCCAGAACCAGCAGATTGTCCTGCTCCACCTGCAATAGAATATGTCTTTCCATTTAAAGTCAGTTGTTTCCAGCATCCTGGAGATGTTTCCAGACATCCACCTAATGCAAATGCTCTAGCTTCTTCAACAGTCATTCCTTCATCAGCAAATTGCTTCATCATAAATGTTGTCCCATTTGAATTGTTTACCCATGCTGGATAACCAGAACCAAGTTTTGTACATTCAACAGCTTTCATTAAAAAATCTTCTGGAAGTTTTTCATCATATAACATAGTTAAGCTAGGCTGAGGAGTTCTACATCTCATACTTGCCTCTAATAATAATTCTTCTAATTCATTAGCTCCTGTAGAACCATCTTCTCTTAACCCACCTATAGATAAAGTATTGAATGTATTTCCTGATAAGACTCCTCCATTTACACCTGCTGAAGCAAAACAGTCAATACAAGTGATTTTTATTCTATAAAGTTCTAATAATTCAATAACTTCTTCTTTTGTAATTAGTCCTTTTTCCATATCCTGTTCATACCAAGGATATAAAATTTGACCAAAACGACCTATAGACATACCAGATATAGCATCTTCATTTACTGATGCTATATGAATTGTATAAGTCAATTGAAGAGCTTCTCTAAATGTACGAGGTTGTTTATGTGCAATATGTTCTAATATCTCTACTAAATCTGAATATTCTTTTTTTGATTCTAAATCTGTTTCTATACTCTCTAAATATTTTGCATGTTTTGCATAGTTTAAAATCCAAGCTTGTAACCCTTCAATGACTTGAATAACAGCTTCATAAAAATATAGACGATCCATTCCGATAAGCCCATCTCCAGATGCATTTCCTGCAACTGCTTTTTTACATTCTTTTGCCATTTCTATAATTCCATCTAATCCATAATTTAAAGGATAAAAATAGTTTATAACTTCTCTACCTTGAGGAAGTGTATATCCTGAATCAAACATACATATAAGTGTACTCATTAAATTTTCTTTTAAATCATAATCTGGCATCATCTTTTCATAGTGAAATCCTAAATCTTCAACTGATTTTCCAACCCATTCCTTTGCCATTTTTACAAGAACAGGTACTTCTTCTTTTCTCATTCCAAATTTACCAGCTATTGAAACAACATTTCCAAAACTTTCAGTTACATTTCCTCCACCAGAACCAAATTTTGTAAGCTCATCTGCTGTATTACTAGCTAATTTCTTTGCTTCTTCTTTCATTTGTTCTCCCTGAGCAACAAAGAAACTTTCACTTACCCAAGGCATTGGGAAAGAACCTCTATAATGGCGTGTTTTTTGCATTACTATCTTCTCACCAGGTATTATATTTGGTGTCATATGAGAAAAAGCAGCTTTAAGAGCTTTAGCTCTTCTAACTACTGCTATATCCCCATCTGATTTTCTATATTCTCTATTGTACCAATATGGAAATTCCATATCAGCTGTAGACAATGTATTGTAATATACATTCAATAAATCATCTGCTCTTTTACTTGCTTTTTTTTCACTAAGTTCATCTAAATTTTCTTGATTTTGAAAATTTGCTTTAATATTTTTTGCTTCTAAAATACTTCTTATTTTATCTTCTTTACTTTGACTCATTTCTTCCCCTCCTTAAACTTTCTATACTTAGTATAAAACTTTTTAAGAAGGGAAAAAAAGAGTCTATTACCCACTTTCTAAAATAATCTTTCTACAAAAAAATAAAACTTAAAACATTTTAGACCATAAATTTACCTTATATCTAAATATCTAAAAACCTACTGATTTATTAAAATATAAAGATTGTCCATTGTCTTGTTTTAAGCTTTAACATATACTATATTTAATTTTATAAAAATACTTGATCAATATATTTTTAAACTTAGTTTATATTACTGGTTTATCTTAAGATTCGGAACTGCATTCAGACTCATATCATGTGTTTTATTGTTTATAAAATTATAATATCCTGCGCAACCTATCATAGCAGCATTATCTGTACATAAAATTAAAGGAGGATATTTAACTATAATTCCACTCTCTTTTGCAAGTTCTGTTATTTTAGCTCTAAGACCAGAGTTGGAAGCAACTCCACCAGAAAGAGTTATAACATCATAACCTTTATCTTTTGTCGCTTTTAATGCTTTAGTAGCTAAAACTTCAACTACTGCTTCTTGAAAAGATGCAGCAACATCTTCAACTACTATTTCTTCGTTTTTCATCCTTTTTCCATTTAAATAATTTAATACAGAAGATTTTAGACCACTAAAACTAAAGTCATAGCTATCATCTTCTAAATAAGCTCTTGGAAATTCTATAGCATGCTTATTCCCTTTTTTAGCTAAATTATCAATAATAGGTCCTCCTGGATACCCCAAATTCATAGCCCTTGAAATCTTATCAAAGGCTTCTCCAGATGCATCATCTCTAGTCTTTCCTAAAATTTCATATTTACCATAATCTTTAACTTCTACTAAGTGAGTATGACCTCCAGATACTATTAATGTTATAAAAGGAGGTTTTAAATCTTTATGCTCTATATAGTTTGCACTTAGATGTCCTTCAATATGATTTACTCCTACAAGAGGAATATCCAATGTATATGCAAGTGCTTTAGCATAAGATAATCCTACTAATAAAGCCCCTACTAGTCCTGGGCCATATGTAACTGCAATGTGGTCTATATCATTAAATCCTATATTTGCCCCATCTAAAGCTTCTTGAACAACTATATCAATATTTTCAACGTGTTTTCTTGAAGCCACCTCTGGTACTACTCCGCCAAACTTTTTATGTGTTTCTATTTGAGTAGAGATTATGTTTGAAAGTACTTCTCTACCATTTTTTAAAACTGATGCAGCTGTTTCATCACAGCTACTCTCTATAGCTAATGTTATTATATCACCCATAAACTCTACACCTCTTTTAATTGATTCCACATTATAATTGCATCTTCTTTGTTATCATTATAGTATTCTTTTCTGATTCCACCAATTTTAAATCCATATTTTCTATATAGATTTTGTGCTATTTTATTTGATGCTCTAACTTCTAATGTCATAGACGCAATATTATTATCTTTACATAAATCAACTAATCTTTTTATTAACTTATCTCCTATTTTTTTGCCTCTATAGTCACTATGAACAGCCACATTATTTATATGACCTTCATCAAGTATAAGCCAAATTCCAACATATCCAACTACTTTTCCATCTAGTTTTGCTACTATATACTTTGCTACTTCATTAGATAACTCTTTTCTAAAAGATTCTTTTGACCAATAATCTTCAAAACAATTTTTTTCCACTTCAAAAACTTCATCTATATCTTTAATAGTCATTTCTTCTATTTTTACATCATCTATTATTTGTTTTGTATTATCTTTCATTATTTATCCTCTTCATTTTTTCGTCATATTGTACTTCGGCCTGAGATTTTCTGATATACATAGGGTTTATTGTATAACAAGTATGTACATCTATATTTTTACTATATTTATTTAGTGCTACAGAACATAAGCTTCCTGCTTTAGATACATTATGAGTTGGTGAAGGTATCTTTATATTTTTTACGTTTTCTAGCTCATCCTTATATTTATAAACAGCTTCTCCAACTATTATAAATTCTTCATCACTTGATTTAATTTCCTTTAGTAAAGTTTCAAATTCTACAACATCAACACTATCTAACTCTATTAACTCTCCATCTTCAAACTTATATTTAGCTGAATACACCTGATTTTTTTGTGCATCTAATATAGAGCATATTTTTCTTTCACATAAATTCATATTACCTGCTAAAGATTCTAAAGAATTTACTGCTATTATTGGTAGATTATTTACATGGGCTATAGCTTTTACTGTAGCCATACCTATTCTAAGACCTGTAAATGAACCAGGGCCTATACATATAGCTAACAAATCCATCTCTTTTATGTTTAAATCACTTATATCCAACATATTTTCTATCATTGGCATAAGCTTTTGTGAATGAGTTTTTTTGTTATTTACTGTAAACTCACAGATTAAATTATCATCTTCAACAACTGCTACACTTGCTGCCATAGAAGATGTATCTATACCTAATATCTTCATTATTTAATCAACTCCTCAACTATACTTTTATAATAATCTCCTTTTGGAGTTAATATCATTTCTCTTCCTTCATCTTTGTACCTTAATTCTATGTTTAAATATTCTTTTGGAAGTATATCTTCTATTAAATTACCCCATTCAATTATACAGATTCCATTTGAATTTATATATTCATCATATCCAATATCATACATTTCATCACTACTACCAATTCTATAAACATCAAAATGATACAAAGGTATTTTTCCTTCATATTCGTTTATTATAGTAAAAGTTGGGCTTGTTATATAATCATTTATACCTAATGAGTCTGCTAAGCTTTGTGTCATTGTGGTCTTTCCAGCTCCTAAATCCCCCACTAAACAAATTACACTACCTTCTTTTAATAATTTACCTAATTTATATCCTATTTCTCTAGTTTTACTTTCATTTTCTAAATATATTTTTGCCATTAATTCATCTCCATCTTGATATAATCGTCGTGTGAATTTATATCACTGCTTAATTAATTATAGTATAAGCCCCAACTATTATAAAGTACTTCTATTTATCTTTTTTGTTTATCTTTCAATATTGATGATTCTATTAAAACTTATATATAATCATCAATAGCAATCCTTACATATTCTTTTGCCTTACAATTTTGTTTCAGGGCTTCTTTACATATTTCCTCTGATTGCTCTTTTACATACTTGAGAGATTTATAATTTTCTTTTACTGCTTCAATGCACATTTTTTCTGTTTGATTCTTTATATACATAAGCATCTTTCCATTTTGTCTTACAATCTCTGTACATATCTCTTCTGTATAGTTATCTATGTAATTTAGTACATCTTTAATATTGTACTTTTTATCCAAGTATCTTATAGCTCTTATACATGTTTCTTCTGTCTTATTATTAACAAATTGTAGGCTTCTTCCATCTTGTTTAACTGCTTCTAAACATATTCTTTCTGTCTGCTGATTTACATATTGTAATGCCATACCATTTTGACTTACAGCTTCAATACACATTTTTTCTGTTTGGTTTTGTACATATTTAAGTGCTTTATAGTTTCGTTTTATTGCTTCTATACATAATTCTTCACTTTGTTCTCTAACATATGCAAGACACCTGCCATCTTTTTTAATTGCTTCTAAACATATTTTTCTTGTTTGAACCTCTAAAGCTTTTAATATACTTACAACATCTATATTAGAAGAACATCTTATTGCTTTTATAATAAGTTCTTCTGTTTGATTTCTTACATACTTAAGTGCATTACAATCCTTTTTTATTGCTTCAAGGCATATATACTCAGTTTGTTCTTTTACATATTCAAGTGCTCTATAATTGTACCTTATAGCTTCTAAACATAATTCTTCTGTTTGCTCTTTTACATACTTCAAAGCTTTATAATTCTGTCTTATAGCTAAAATACACATACCATCTGTTTGATTATTTATATTTTCTAATTCATGATAGTCATACTTCACTCTTTCCATATTTTCAATATATTCATTCGTAATATACTTTAAAGAATCTCCTAACATTTTACTATCAATGCCTATATGAATATTTTCCCAATCACTATTAAAATAATACCCTTTATCGTCTAAAAATACTTTTTTCATTTTTTTACATACTTTCATAAATCTACTCTCCTATCATCATTAAATTAGTTATTATTAAGAATTACAATTCAAAACATTATTTATTCTTAATAATAACTTTATTTTTTGTCTATTATGAATTCGCTCTGCATATTGTAGATACCTTTTTAGTATTTTAATAGTTAATCGTTTTAATTCTTCCTTTATTTTAAAAATTAAATCTGTCTAAATATTTCTTATTTTAAATACATTTTTTGATAAATTAATAAAGCCATAATGTATTTAATACATCAATCACAACATGAGACTGAAGTTATAAATAAATTATGGCTTTCCAATATATTTAATTTTAAAATTTTATATTTTCTTGTCTGATTATTTTTTTATTACATTTCCCATTTTTTTATAAAGTGGTAATGTTACTAAAGATATTATCACAGCTTTTAGTACATTAAATGGAGCTATCATCCAAATTACAAAAGTAAATAGGTCATGAATCTTAGGATTTATAGCTGAACCTAACCCTATTATAGCATCTAGTCCCATAAATTGACCATAAAGTGGTAACATTACAAAGTAATTTAACACTGAGCCAATTATAGTCATAGCTATTGTTCCTAATACAAATCCAATTAATATGCCTTTTAAATCTTTACTTTTCTTATATGAATAACAAAGTATCATTACATAAGAACCACCAATTAATATATTTGCAAACTCTCCTACTCCTCCAGTTGTTGTTGCTGTAATCGCTTGTAGTATATTTTTTACTACAACTATTCCAAATCCAACTAATGGTCCTAAAGACATCCCTCCAAATATTGCTGGAATATCTGATAAGTCAATTTTTAAGAAATCTGGAAATATACCTGGTATTGGTGCTTGAATAAACATTAGTAAATAAGATATTGCTGATAAAATTGACATTACTACTAAAGTTCTTGTTGAAATCATATTACTTCTTTTTGCTGTACTTTGCATAATTATTATCCTCCTAATAAATATATTTATATTTTTTTAGGAAAAACAAAAAACTCGAAGACCTTATCTTCGAGTTTTTATGGATATAGTTTAAACAAACTAAAATAAACTTATTTATATTCCATAAATATCTTCTCTCATCCAGACTTTACTGTCGGCTTTGGAATTTCACCAAATCAACCACATAAGTAGTTCGCGGGCTATACCGCCGGTAGGGAATCTCACCCTGCCCCGAAGATCTTCTTTGATTTTTTAATTTTCCTTACACTCTTATATTAGTTAATTTTTTAATAATTGTCAAGTTATTTTTTTTCATACACTACTTTCCCATTTATTATAGTGTAAAGTACATTACTTTGAATCTCTAGTGGAGAATTATCCCAAATTACTATATCTGCATCTTTACCAACTTCTATAGAACCTACTCTATCTTCAATTCCTAGAGTCTTAGCTGGATTTATTGTAATGGATTCTATTGCTTTTTCTTCTTTCATTCCATGCTTAACTGCTATCCCTGCACATATTGGAAGATATTGAACTGGTATTACTGGATGGTCTGTCATTATACATACATCAAGTCCTGCATTTGAAAGTATTCCAGCTGTATTAAACGTTAAATTTCTAAGTTCAAATTTAGACCTTTCTGATAATGATGGCCCTACTATTACAGGAAATCCTTCTTCCAATAGCTCCTCCACTATAAGATGACCTTCTGTACAATGGTCTAATGTAAGCTTTAAATTAAACTCTTTTGCAATCCTTATGGCTGTGAACATATCATCAGCTCTATGGGCATGTGCTTTAAAAGGAATTTCTCCTCTTAAAACGGGTATTAAACTTTCCATTTTTACATCATATTCAGGTTTTTCACAATCTTCATCATCATGACTTTCATACAGGTCGACTTCCTCTAAATATTCTTCTGCTTTTTTAAGATTCTCTCTAAGTAATGAAGCTATTGCCATTCTAGTTTGTGGAGATTTATCATCTTGACCATAACAGCTTTTTGGATTTTCTCCAAAGGCTATTTTAGATGCTACTGGATTTTTTATTACCATTTTATCAATTCTTTTCCCATAGGTCTTTATAGCTATACATTGACCTCCCATAACATTTGCACTTCCAGGAGTTGTACATACAGAAGTTATACCACCTTCAAAAGCTTCTTTAAATGTTCTGTCCATTGGATTAATCCCATCTATAGGATTTAATTGTGGTGTTATTGGGTCAGTTTCTTCATTTCCATCTGCTCCTTCAAATCCTATACCATCTTCCCACAATCCTAAATGAGTATGGGCATCTATAAACCCTGGAAACACAAATTTACCACTTGCATCTATCACCTCTACATCTAAAGGTGCTATTAAGTCTTTTCCTATCTCTATTATTTTTCCTTGGTCTATAAGTATATCTCCCTGAATTATTCCATTTGTTATGGTATTTATATTACCATTTTTTATAAAAACCATTCATTTTCCTCCTGATTTTCAATACTATACTAACTATTTTAAATATTATCTCTTTACAGTCTCATTTCATAATTTCTTAAATTTTTTATTATGCTACTTACATTTATAATTGTTACACATAAGTATCATAACTAAACATAAATTAACCTATTTTTTCATTGATAATGCAACTCTTTTTTTATTTAAATCAATTCCAATTACCTTTACATCTACTATATCACCTACTGTAACAATACTCATAGGGTCTTTTACAAAGCTATTACTCATTTCTGATTTATGAACTAGCCCATCATTTTTTATTCCAATATCTACAAATGCTCCAAAATCTACAACATTTCTTATTGTACCTTTTAAAGACATCCCTTCTTGTATATCTTCAATTTTTAGGACATCAGTTCTAAGTATAGGCTTTATTCCTTCTTCTCTTGGGTCTCTTCCTGGTTTTTTAATCTCAGCTATGATATCTCTTAAAGTAACTTGGCCTACTTCCAATTTTTCACTTAATTCTCTTAAACCAATTTCCTTAACTTTTTCATCTATTTCTTCTATATTTTTATTTTTTACATCATCCAGAGAATATCCTATTATTTCAATCATTTTTTTGCATATATCATAACTTTCAGGATGTACACCTGTATTATCTAGAGGATTCTTTCCATCTAAGATTCTCATAAATCCAGCACATTGAGTAAATGCTTGAGGGCCAAGTCTTTTTACTTTTTTCAGTTGTACTCTTGATGTAAAGTCTCCATTTTCTTCTCTATATGCTATTATATTTTTTGCGATAACCTTACTTATTCCTGCAATATGCTCTAATAGAGAATATGATGCAGTATTTAAATCTACTCCAACACTATTTACGGAATCCTCAACAACTCCATTTAATACTTCTTCTAATCTCTTCTTATTTAAGTCATGTTGATATTGGCCTACACCTATACTCTTAGGGTCTATTTTCACAAGTTCTGCTAAGGGGTCTTGTAGTCTTCTCGCTATAGATATAGCTCCTCTTATTGATACATTTATATCTGGATGTTCTTCATTTGCGAGTTCAGATGCTGAGTAAACTGATGCACCAGCTTCGCTGACTATAACATATTGAACGTCTCTATCTATCTCTTTTATCATTTCTGACACAAATGTTTCTGACTCTCTTGATGCTGTCCCATTTCCTATTGAAATTATGTCTATATTATATTTTTCAATTAATTCTTTTAAAGTCTTCTTGGCCCCTTCTACATTATTTTGAGGGTCTGTCGGATATACTGTTGTATAGTCCAATAATTTACCATTTTTATCTACAACCGCTATTTTGCAACCAGTTCTAAATGCAGGGTCAAATCCCATAACTACTTTATCTTTAACTGGTGGTTGAAGTAATAAACTTTTAACATTTTTTCCAAATACACTTATAGCCCTTTCTTGAGCTATTTCTGTCAGATGATTTCTTATTTCTCTTTCTATCGATGGGAAAATTAATCTTTTATATGAATCTTCTATTGAATTTACAATTTCATCTTTATTCTTAAAGTTTTTATCATTTACATATTCATTTACTATATAATTTAAAACTTTATCATTATTTATTTCTAATTTGACTTTTAAAAAATTCTCTTTTTCTCCTCTATTTATTGCTAAAACTCTATGTGGAGCCATACTTTTCACTGCTTCACTATAATCATAATACATATCATAAACTGATTTCTCATCAGTAGAACTTTTACTAACTATCATTCCTTCTCTTAAAGCAAGCTCTCTTATGTATTTTCTAATCTTCGCATCATCTGAAACTGTTTCTGCAATTATATCTCTTGCACCTTTTAAGGCATCCTCAACAGAAGTTACTTCTTTTTCTTCATTTATATAACTCTTCGCCTCTAAATCTATATTATCTAGATTACTCTTTAGTATTGATACTGCTAGATTTTCTAACCCTTTTTCTTTTGCTATTGTTGCTCTAGTTCTTTTCTTTTGTTTATATGGAGCATATATATCTTCTACTTCTTGTAGTGTTTTTGCTTTTTCTATATTTTGTGTTATCTCATCTGTTAATTTTCCTTGTTCATCTATTAATCTAACTACATCATCTTTTCTACTTTGAAGGTTTCTTAGATACATCAATTTTTCATAGAATTCTCTTAATGTGACATCACTCATCTCACCAGTCATTTCTTTTCTGTATCTAGCTATAAATGGTATTGTATTTCCTTCATCAATAAGCTTTAGTGTATTATTTATTTGTTCATCTTTGAGATTAAATTCATTTTTTAAGATTTGATTTATATCCAATTTTTTTCACTCCTAATGTTAGTTTTTTCATAAGTATAACAAACAGAACGAAGGCTGAGGGTTGTAGTCCTCAGCCTAAGTGCTGTAAAGTGCATAGTAAGCACTAACCTTCTTATATATCTATCTTAATTACTGTACATTGTTTATTAAACTGTCTTATTCATTTTTAAGTATTCGTTGATAAACAAGTCTATATTCCCATTCATCACACTATCTACATTTCCAAACTCAGCATTTGTCCTATGGTCTTTGACTAACTTATATGGTTGGAAAACATAGGACCTAATTTGGCTACCCCACGTTATTTGTGAGTATTTGCCTTGTATATCTTCTATTTTTTCCTTTTGCTCTAATTCTTTTAACTCTATCAATTTTGCCATCAAAAGTCTCATAGCTCTATCTTTATTTAAATGTTGAGACCTTTCATTTTGACACTGAACCACTACACCAGTAGGAATATGTGTTATTCTAACAGCTGAATCAGTTGTGTTTACATGTTGTCCTCCAGCACCAGACGCTCTATATGTGTCTATCTTCAAATCTGATGAATTAATTTCTACTTCTATATTTTCATCTAACTCTGGTGTTACATCTATAGAAGCAAATGAAGTATGTCTCTTTCCTGATGGGTCAAATGGAGATATTCTTACCAATCTATGAACCCCTTTTTCACTTTTTAAATATCCATAAGTGTTGGTTCCTTCTACAAGAATTGTAGCTGTCTTTATTCCCGCTTCAGGGTCTGATATTATATCTAAAAGCTTAACTTTATAACCCTTACCTTCTGCCCATCTTATATACATTCTTAAAAGCATCTGAGCCCAATCTTGAGCGTCTAGACCCCCAGTTCCAGCATTTATAGATAATATAGCATTATTTTTATCATACTCGCCATTTAAAAGAGTTTTTATTTTCATCTCAGATAATTTTTCTTCTATTGATTCTATAGACATTTCTATATCCTTTTCAACAGAATCATCCTCTTCTTCTAGGCCTATTTCAATCAATACTTCTACATCTTCTAATAAGTTTTTTAGACTTTCATATTCATCTATGGTTTCTTTTAAAGCTTTGTTTTCTTGAAGTACTTTTTGCGCTACTTCATTGTCATTCCAAAAATCTTGTTTATTTATCTTCTCTTCATTAATTTTTATCTTTTCCATCAATGAAGCTACGTCAAAGAGAAACCCTCAATTCTTCTAAATTTGAAGCTATTTGCTCCACACTATGTCTATACTCTTGTATCTTTAACATTTAATCCTCCAAAACTATCTTCCACAACAGTTTTTATATTTCTTACCACTTCCACAAGGACATAAATCATTTCTTCCAACTTTTTCATCTTTTTTAATAGTTTTACTTGTTGGAAGAGTTCCATCTGAGGGAGAAGTTAGATTTTCAACATCTACAACTGCTTTTCTTTCTACTGGAGCCTCTATTGTTATATTAAATAAATATCTTACAGTATCTTCTTTGATATGTTTATTCATCTCATCAAACATATCAAAACCTTCCATTTTATAAGCAATAACTGGGTCTTGTTGACCTACAGCACGAAGCCCTATACCTTGACGTAATTGATCCATTGCATCTATATGGTCTATCCAATGATTATCAACAGCTTGAAGTAAGATAACTCTCTCAACTTCTCTCATTCTTTCATAACCTATTTGTTCTTCTTTTGCAGTATATATCTTCATAGCTATTTCATAAACTTTTTCTGTTATTTCAACTGGATTAAGCTTTTCTATCTCTGGGATTTCTATACTACCTTTTGGTAAGAACAGATTATACATATGTTCCTTAAATCCTTCTTCATCAAATCCTTTATCTTTTGTATAAAGAGTCACTGATTCTTCTATTATAGAATGAGTCATTGATTGTACTTGCTCTTGTAAATCTTCACCTTCTAATACACGTTTTCTCTCTGCATATATTATTTCTCTTTGCTTATTCATAACATCATCATATTGAAGTACATGTTTTCTTATTCCAAAGTTTTTACCTTCGACTTTCTTTTGTGCACCTTCAATAGACTTAGATAAGATTCTATGTTCTATAGGCATGTCTTCTTCAAGACCTATTTTATTTACGATTCCAGATATTCTATCGCTTCCAAACAATCTCATAAGGTCATCATCAAGACCTATATAAAATCTTGAGCTACCTGGGTCACCTTGACGACCAGCACGACCTCTTAACTGGTTATCTATTCTTCGAGATTCATGTCTTTCTGTACCAATTATAGCAAGTCCACCTGCTTCTACTACTTGTTTTTGTTCGTCTTCTGTTTGTTGCTTAAATTGTTTATATAATCTTTCGTACTCTGCTCTAGCTTCAAATAAAATTTCATTTCCTGCTACAGGTATTCCTTCTATTGGAGTATCAACTCTATTTACTACATCTTCTTTAAATCCATTTCTTCTCATTTCTCTCTTAGTTAAGAAATCTGGATTCCCACCTAAAACTATATCAGTACCACGACCAGCCATGTTAGTAGCTATTGTAACAGCTCCAAGTCTACCTGCTTGAGCTATTATTTCTGCTTCTTTATCATGGTGTTTAGCATTTAATACTTCATGTCTAATACCTTTTTTCTTTAATATTTGTGATAGTAATTCTGACTTTTCTATCGAAACTGTACCTACAAGTATTGGTTGATTAACTTTATGTCTTTCAATTATTTCTTCAGCTACAGCATTAAATTTACCTATCTCACTTTTATATACACAATCTGGCAAGTCTTCTCTTACCATAAGCTTATTAGTAGGCACTTGGAAGACATCCATTTTATATATTGCTTTAAACTCTTCTTCTTCTGTTTTTGCTGTACCAGTCATACCTGAAAGTTTTTTATACATTCTAAAGTAATTTTGGAATGTTACAGTAGCTAGTGTTTTAGATTCTCTCTGTATTTTAAGACCTTCTTTTGCTTCTATTGCTTGATGCAAGCCTTCTGAATATCTTCTACCAAACATAAGTCTACCAGTAAACTCATCAACTATTACTATTTCTCCATCTTTAGCAACATAATCAACATCTTTTTTCATTATTACATGTGCCCTTAAAGCCTGATTTATATGGTGATATAACTCTGTATGAGATATATCTGTTATATTATCAACATTAAAATATACTTCTGCTTTTTGTATACCTGATGCTGTTAGAGATACAGCCTTATCTTTTTCTTCTAATTCATAGTCATCAGGTTTTAAAGTTAACACAAATGTATTTGCATCTGAATATAGGTGAGTTGATTTATCTCCAGGCCCAGATATAATAAGTGGTGTTCTAGCCTCATCTATAAGTATAGAGTCGACCTCATCCACTATCGCATAATTTAATCCTCTTTGAACTCTTTGCTCTTTGTGTATTACCATATTGTCTTTTAAGTAGTCAAATCCATATTCATTATTTGTACCATAAGTTATATCACAATCATATTGTTCTTTTCTAACTTTTGGATTTTGACCATGTACAATAACACCTACACTCATTCCTAAAAACTCATAAACTTTTGCCATTTGGTCTCTATCACGTTTTGCAAGATAATCATTTACCGTTACAACATGTACACCTTTTCCAGTAAGAGCATTCAAATAAACAGGAGCAGTTGCAACCAAAGTTTTACCTTCACCTGTTTTCATCTCAGCTATTCTTCCTTGATGTAATACTATACCTCCAATCATTTGAACTCTGTAGTGTCTAAGACCTAATACTCTTTTAGAAGTCTCTCTGACTACTGCAAATGCTTCTGGAAGTATATCATCTATACTTTCTCCATTTTCTAATCTTTCTTTAAATGTATTTGTCATATTTTTAAGTTCCGAGTCTGCCATAGATTCAAATTTAGGTTCTAATGAATCTATTATATCAACAGTCTTATTGAACTTTTTCAATTCTTTTTTATCTGCCATGTTGAATAAACTATCCATAAAGCTCATATTTTACATCTCTCCTCGTTCTTTATTGTACTATTATTCATTTTACCATAAAAACTATACTTTTAATATTAATTTAAAAAGCTATCGATAAATAATTTATCGATAGCTAATATGATTAAATCTAAATTGCTTTATTCATGTTCTATTATACCATATCCGCCATTATGACGTTTATAAACTACAGCTATTTCATCTGAATCTATATTCTTGAACATATAGAAATCATGTCCTACTAATTCCATTTGTAATACAGCTTCTTCTTCGCTCATTGGCTTAACACTAAATTTCTTACGTCTTTGAATTACTATATCTTGATTTTCATCTTCATAATCTTCTTGTTCATCTGCTAGATTTATCTCTGCATCTTGGAATCTTATACTCTTATTGTCTTGATGCTTATCTTGTAATCTCTTTTTATATTTTTTTAATTGTTTGCTTAATTTATCATATACAACATCTATAGCTGTGTATAAATTCTCCTGCATATCTTCTGCTCTAATTATAGGACCATTTACAGTAGCTATTGTTACTTCTATTTTTTGTCTTGTTTTTTTAGCACTTACTGTAACCTTTACATCAGTGTCTGGATGAATGTAATTATCTAACTTACTTAACTTGCTTTCGATTTTATTTTTTATTGCATCAGTTAATTCGATTTGTTTTCCAGATATAATTATGTTCATAAGTACATCTCCCTTCAATTATGCCAGTATAAGAAAATTTATACTTAATAATATATTCTACACGAAATCTCATAATCCTTCTTTTATTATTAACTTTTGTGATTTTTTCTATTCAATTGATAGAATTATTTTTCATTTTTAATCACCTTAATGCTTATGTGGATTAATATTATAACAATACCCTGTGGATAATGTGGATAAAACTGTTAATAACTCTTGTTCCTGTGTATTTAAAGCTATTTTTATTATCCTTTCTATCCACAAATATCTCCAATAATTGTTTATTAATATGTGAATTCATGTCATAAAGTGGTAATTTTAGGAAATTATATGTATTATATGTTACTTAACTTTTATAAATTTTTCATAGTTATCCACCTTCTAAAACCTCCATATTTCATTTTTTCTTTCACTATTTAGTTTAACTTCAAAATTATCTAAAAGTAGTAAAGCATCATAACAATAATTTCTTAATCAATACTCATAATATTCATATACCCAAACTACAATTGACTAACACTCTTTATTTAATCTAATAAGTTATATAAATTATATATGTTTATATTATTTCGAGATTATATCCACTAATTGTTTTAGCTTTTGTCTGTCTATATCTTCAAATGGATTTTTATCTATTCTAACAGCTGTACCAAAATGAAAATTATTTGCCTTAGTTACTCCCTTTATTTCAACTATATTATTAAAATTAAGACCTCCACCTAAAAGAATTTTTATATTATTAGAGTTAAGCATCATATCTTTTATAATTTTTATATTCTCTCTTATACTTCCCTTTCCCCCTGACGTTAATATATTTGTAATTCTGTCATAATTCTTTAAAAGATTAACACTTTCTATTGTATTTGATTCATCTATTGCTCTATGAAATGTAACATCAAGATTATCGCAATATTGCAACAAAAAATTTAAATTTTCTTCATCTATATTATTATTCTTGTCTAACATTCCAAATACAACTCCATTAGCTCCAATCTTTTTGACTGTATTTATATCTTTTAACATTATATTTATGTCTTCTTTACTATATACAAAGCTTTTAGCATGTGGTCTTATCATTACGTTCACAGGTATCTTTACACTGTTAACAACACTTTCTATAAGTCCAAAACTTGGTGTTAGCCCTCCTTCAGTTAAAGCACTAACTAATTCTATTCTATCTGCGCCACAATCTTCTATAATCTTAGCGTCTTCTACTGTCATTCCTATTATCTCTAGCATAACTACTCCTTTGCTAATTCATATATTGCATTTGAAAATATCTTTGCATTTAAGATTATATCATCTATATCCATATATTCGTCAGGATTATGTGCTATTCCTTTTTGTCCTGGAAACGAAGGTCCAAATGGAACTATATTTGGCATTACTTTTGCATATGTACCTCCATTAGTTGTTACTGGAGTACCATCTAATGATGTTACTCTTTCATAAGCTATTTGAAGTTTTTTAACAAGCTTACTATCCTTATCAAAATATACAGGGTTAAAATTAGAAATTACTTCTATCTCTGTATCATTGGGAAAATTAGATTTTATTTCATCTAAGACATCTTCTAGTTTATAACTAAATTCATATTTTACCTTTATCTCAAGTATTATGTAACTATTCTCTTTATGTAACTCTTTATTTGTGACAATCACCTTTTCAGACATATTTTCTATAAAGCTTAAAAATGTATCTTCCTTATAGTTACAGTTATTTTTGATTATAATTTTCGCCATACCTTTTTCACCATATACAACAGGATATTTGCAATCTGGTGTGAACCCCATTATAGGAGGTTTTTCATTTTTTAAATAATATGGTATATCTTTAAATCCACTTTCTTCATTTGTGCCAAAAATTATCCTAACTTTTTTATCTAACTTTAAACCTAATTCCTTAATAACATATAATCCATATAAAGCACACATTATAGGTCCTTTATTATCTAATACCCCTCTACCATAGATTTTTCCATTATATATTTCTCCTCCATAAGGTTGATATATCCAATTTTCCCCTTCATGTACTACATCTACGTGGCCAATTACACAGATATAATCTTCGCTATCTCCATATTCTGCATAACCAATATAATTGTCTAAGTTTCTAACTTTAAAGCCTAATTTTCTTGAAATTTCTAGTGCTTTATTGAGTGCTTTTCCTACCTTTTCGCCAAAAGGGAAGTCATTTTCTGACTCCCCTTCAACGCTAGGTATTTTTACAATATCTACAATATCACTTAATAAATGTTCTTTTATCTCGTCTACTTTATTGTTTATAATATTCATAAAAATCTCCTTTTAAATATTAAAGACTCTACTTTGCTGCATAAATACAAACTTTATTCACTCATTTCTATTGGAGCCTTTATCCTAGCTTCATATGCTTCCATCCACTCGTTTGACACAACCTTATGTATAGTTTTACCATCTATTCTATTTGATATATACACTGTAGGTTCTTCTGCTTTAGTAGCTACTGAGAATGTAAAGTCAGCTATGTTTGTAGCTACTCCCCATTCTCCTTTATTATTCATAGCAACTAATGATAAGTCTCCAGCTTTTCCTCGTCTTTTGATAAGTTGTTCATCTAACTCATTTACTGCTATATCACATGCCTCTTGTGGATGTTTTCCTTCTTTCATAAGTCTAACTATCTCATATGATATACACCCTTTCATCAAATCTTCTCCAAGACCAGTAGCTGTAGCCCCTCCTATGTTACTATCAACGAAAAACCCTGAACCAGATAGTGCAGAATCTCCTATTCTACCTCTTTTCTTCATAAATAGACCACTTGTTGAGGTTGCTGCACACATCTTTCCATCTCTATCTAAAGATATCATCCCAACAGTATCATGACCAGCATATGGGCTTAATCCTTTATCTAAAGTTTCTTTTTTTCTCTTCTTATAATGTAGTTTCGCTCTATCTGTTAACATATTTTTTCTTTCAAATCCATTTTTATGGGCATATTCTTCAGCTCCGATTCCAACTAAGAAATTATTCACTTTCTCATAACTTAGTTTTCTAGCTATGCTGACAGGGTTAGAATAATCTCTTATACCTGCAACTGCTCCTATATCTAGTGTGTTTCCATCCATAAATGCAGCATCAAGTTCTACTTCACAATTTTCATTTGGAAGTCCTCCATATCCAACCGATTTATAGAATGGATAATCTTCGACTCTTCTTACAGCAAGTTCTACAGCATCTCCTGCTTCCATTCCTTTTTCTAAATGTTCTGATGCTTCAGTGATTCCTTCTATAGCCATTCTCCATGTTGCTATCATTCCCCACATATCAGAAAATCCCTCCTTAATTATAGAAACTCTATCCACATACTTTAATGTAAATAATATTTTACTTAAACCTGTCCCCTAGTAAAGTGTTAATTAATAACAAAATTCTTCTTTCATTAAAGTTATGTCTTCTTTATTTGCTATTGAATTTGCTAATTTACATATATTGTTTAGTGAATCATTAAGACCAATTCCACCTTTTTTAGGTGTCTTAACTATACATATATCATTTTTGTATTCGTTTATTACGTATGTATTTTCTTCTGACATAGCTGCAAAAGCTGGTATATCTGTTTTATTATTTATATTTTTAGATAATATTGCTGACATCTTAGAAAAATTTTCATAGTTAAAACTTGGTCCACAAATTACTACATCAGGATTTAACTTTTTAACCATAGCTATCATTTTATTTGTCACTTCTTCTTCATTGTTTATAAAAAATTCATCCCCACAGAAAAGTGTCGCTATTACTTTAGATTCTTTTAAAAATGGTTCCATCATTACACCTGGACCTAATGGACTTGATTTTCCAGCAGGAGGTATATTGCTTTTTTCTTTCCCACCTGCACCTGCTTGTATTTGATCCAATATCATAACTATTTTCTTCATAATTTTCCTCCTATAATACTAAATCATCAAAAGATATATCATCATCTTCCTCTTCAACATTTGTTTTTTCTTCTTTTAAATATTGTTTATCTAACATCTTTATAAATGGCATGTACATAAATATTCCTAGTACAAGAAGTATTATTTGTAATAAAGCACCTTGCCATCCTGTTGTTAGAAATCCAGAGAATATAATTGGAGTTGTCCATGGTAATTGAACTCCATTTGTAAGTGGTACTAATCCTGCTGACATACAGAAATAGGCTATTATTATGTTTATTGTTGGAACTATTGCAAATGGTATCAATAATATTGGGTTAAGCATTATTGGTAGACCAAATATTAATGGCTCATTTATTCCAAATATCCCTGGTAAAATTGATAATTTACCCATTGATTTTATACGTTTACTTTTGCATATAAGTAACATAGCTATAATTAAGGATAGTGTACTACCTGCCCCACCAAATGTTGCAAACATATCCTGGAATTGACCAGTTATTATGTTTGGTATTTTTGAACCAGCTTGAAAAGCCGCTAAATTTTCAGCTGATAAAATTTTTAATATTGGATTATAGACAGCTCCAACAACACTACTACCATTTATTCCAAAGAACCAGAATAAATGTAAGAATATATAAGCTATTGCCATAGCACCTAAACTATTTCCTAATTTTAATAATGGCATTTGTAAAAACTTAAATATAAATTCATGTATACTTCCATATGGTGTAGCTTCAAAAGCAATCTTAACTAAAAAGAAAACTACCATAACTATTGCACTTGGTATTAATGCAGCAAATGATTTTGAAACAGTTGGAGGAACTCCATCTGGCATCTTCAATGTCCACCCTTTTTTGACAACTACTGCAAATAACTTAACAGATGTTATTGCGGTTATCATTCCTACAAACATTCCCTTAGAACCCATCCAACCTAATGGGATACCAGTTACCATATAGACTGCCTTTGTTCCTTCTGGTGTATATGGTATTACAAATGGTGTAACTATAAAAAAGGCGACTATTGCAACTGCTGCTGATGCAATTGGGTCTACATCTATTTGTTTAGCATAAGAGTAACCAATTCCTAAAACTGCAAGTAAAGTCATTACTTCAAAAGTCGCTATAGTTGGCTGTTGTAATTTTACTGCCCAATCTGGACCAAAAATTTGACCTACAAATTCGTCCCATCCTTTTATTGGGAAGTTTGCTACTAATAAAAATAATGACCCTATTATCAATAATGGTGATGATACTAAAAAACCATCTCTAATTGCAATTAATAATTTATTTTTACCTATTTTTTCAGCCAACGGCATAAGTATTCTTTCCAATTTATTCATCTATCCACCCTCATTTCTCAGTATCTTTTTACTATATTTTAAGCTTGTTTAGATTTTATTAATTTTATAGCAAGCTTTAGTACTTTTTCTCCATTCATAGTTCCATAATCAGTTTCGTTTATTATATCCACAGGTTTTCCTTGAGCTTCAAACTTTGGCTTTAACTCCTTTAGCATGTATTTAACTTGAGGTCCTAACAATATACAATCTGGATTCTTCTCTGCAACTATCTTATCAATTTCTGCTATTGGAAATGCTTCTACTTCTATTGGTAAATTGTGTTCATCTGCTACTTTCTGCATCTTTCCTGCAAGTAAGCTTGTTGACATACCAAAACTACAAAATAAATATACTTTTCTCTTCATTATCTTAAATCCCCCTTAATTACTTTTTATTTTAATTTTTGAATTTCTTTTCTTAGCACTATCATTTCTTTTATAAGATTTCTTTCACTCATACAAGTCATTAAATGGTCTTGAGAGTGAATTAGTAAAATAGATATATCTGATTTATTTCCTCCTGCTTCCTTTTGTATAAGTTCTGTTTGTACTTTATGTGCTTTTAATATTTCTTCATTTGCACTTTCGATTAATTCATCAGCCTTTTCAAAATCGTTTTCCTTTGCACAATTAAGAGCTTCATAAAGCATAGATTTTGCATTTCCAGCATGAATTATAATCTTTAATACTATTTCTTCCATTTCTTCCTCCTAAATTACTTGTCTACTTTTAACTGATTTCTATCTGATAGATATATAATATCTTATAAAAACAAAAAAACATGCACAACTTTTTCCACTACATGGAAAATTTTGTGCTTATTCACATTTTGATATAAATTTATATAAGAATATTTTTTATATTTTTAATATCACATTTACTTAGCACATCAAGCATATTTTCATCTTCTGTCAATTTAGATATTTCTTTGAATAATTCTCTAAATACTTTTCTATCATCATCTTTTTTATAAGCTAATAAAAGTATAATCTTTATGTATTTTCCATTTCTAATTTTTATTGGTGTTTTCAATCTTGCAAAACATAAGACAGATTGTTTTATATACTTCATATCTCCATGAGGAAATAATATTCCTTTCCCAACATTAGTTGGATATGCCTTTTCTCTCTCTATAATAGAATTTAAATATTCTTTATCTGCATAATGCTTTTCGATTAATAAATTAGTTAAGTATGCTATAGCCTCATAAATATCATTATGTTCTAGCTCTCTTATTAAATAATCAGACATCATTAATCTATTCATAAGTTTATATGATGTATCTTTTTCTTTTATTTTGTTGGTAAATTCTTTGAGTTTATTTTCATCTTCATCAGTAAATAGTGGCGTTGTTATAAAAATTGGCTTTTGTACATTTTCATATTCTTGAAATGCAATTATAAAATCTATCATTTTATTGAAGTTATCTCTTCTTAAATCTTCTTCCCTTAGTGTTTCAACTATTTCTATATTATTAAATCTCTTTTCTATCTTTACTTTTAGTAACATACTTACTCCAAAACTAAATGGGCACACGATACTTGCTTTTTTAGTTGATTCTCTCTTATTACTTTTTCTTTCTAAAGATGTTTGAAAGTGAAGAGTAAGATAACCTATTTCATCTTCAGTTATTTGTGTTCCTTTTTGCTCAATTCCTATTGAATTTGAAATTACTGTAAATAAAAAACAAAATTTATTTTTTATATTATCTAAAAGTGGATTTTCCAAATAAACGTTACTTTGCATTTGGTGCATTGTAACATTTAAGTGACATATTAATTGGTCATAAAGCAATATATCATTATTAAAGTTTATACCCGATTCTTCTGATACCAGATTTATAATTCTTTTTGTATACTCTGATAATTCTTCATTAAGGTATAGTGATTTTTTAGTATCTTTACTATTTATTTGTTTATTCATGCCAAGTATTAGTGATTCTATAAATAATTTTTCTTCATGGTTTAATACTATAGATAGACTGGATTTCAACTCATTTTCTATATCTAATATAAGAATTTCTAACTTTAATTCTTTTTTAATATTTACTATTTCAAAAGAATTCCCCAACCTTATTCGTATGATATTTATAAGTAAAAATAACATCAATTGCCTGAATGAAACATCTGTAAGTCTTATATCCATTTTATCTTCTATTATAGACATTATATTTTTGACAACTATTATGTCTACTATATGGAAATATTCTATTTCATCCATGTTTAGTCTGTATTTATCTATATATTTAAATAAAAATGCCACTAACATTATCCTTATGTCTTTCTCATTTCCCTCAATACATATACCACTGCCCGTTTTAGTTGAAATTTTCAAATTATAATTACTTAATTCTACTGATAATGTATTTATTTCTTCCCTAACAATATTTTTATTTATATACAATTTATTGGACAAATCATTTAAGGTAATCTTCTTATTATTGCAAAGTAATAGATTCAATATCTCAACTTGTTTATGGAGTTCACTATTTACTCTTTTAACTTCACCTCTTAACTTCTGATTTACTATTATTTTATCTGTATCATCTCCACTAAACTTAATTCCTATTTTAGGCTTTCTTTTAATATAAGCACTACAAAAAGTAGACAACCATTCATCAATGTACTTACAATCATTTCTTATTGTTCTCTCTGAGCACTCAAAATCGTTAGCAATGTCATTGATATTTATAAATTCTTCTTTCAATAGCAATACTGTCAACAAGTTCTCTTGTCTTTTGTTCATATATATCACCTCTTTATGATTCAATCTAAATTTATTATATATAAAAAAGAGCTACACATAAAAACATTATGCTAGCTCTCTTTTAATATGATATTTAGCTGACCTGGTCTTTGACCCCACACTCGCCTACTGGAGGGTTCGCTTGGGTTCGCCGCACTACTACTCTCTCTCGATTTTATTATCGGTAGGTCTTACTTCTAAGCCGCACCATGCTCATTAACCCAATTTTTAGTGTTAACTTACGTGGATCCTTTTGCCTGCGACTGGCTTGGACTTTCAACCACAGACCTAAATATCACTTATTCATTTTAATATTTTAAAGTAAAATTGTCAATATATAAGATTATTCCATAACGTAGTTGTCATTTGCTCTTGTAAGCAACGTCATTACAAAAACCTTATTAACACCAGATAACTTTAAAATCTTAGATATTTCATTTGTTGTCACGCCAGTTGTAAATATATCATCTATCAAAAGTACATTTTTATTATTTATTAATTTAATATTTTTGTTAACAGCAAACACATTTTTTAATTCCTTTTTTCTCTCTTGTTTACTTAACTTATAAAGCATCCTTGTATTTT
This sequence comes from Clostridioides sp. ES-S-0006-03, assembly GCF_020662275.1. Taxonomy (NCBI): domain Bacteria; kingdom Bacillati; phylum Bacillota; class Clostridia; order Peptostreptococcales; family Peptostreptococcaceae; genus Clostridioides; species Clostridioides sp. ES-S-0006-03. The sequence goes on along the minus strand of NZ_JADGMM010000007.1, from coordinate 34,642 downwards.
TTTCCCTGGATATACAATCTAACATTGGAACATTGATTATTTTACTCAAACTCAAAGCTATTTTTTGTGCTTGGTTAAATCCTCTTTTATTAAGTCTTTTCTTATGAAGTGGAACAAATAATATATAATCAAATTTCACATTTTCTAAATCCAACTTTTCTTTCATTATTTGCGCTATGTATTTAGCCATAAATGTTTTTTGATTGTACTTTAATCCTAATATTATTTTTTTAGTTATCTCGTTGTATTCAATACAGGAGATTGACTTGTCAAAATAAAAACTTTTATCAAAACAATAGCTACATCCTTCAATAAATTCTTTTTCAAGTGAATGATGTATTATTGGCTTTCCACATTTTATACACCCATTCAGTATAAAATTCATTTCATTAAAACAACTTTTACAGACTGAATAGGTATTAGTTTTTTTTATTGATTTATCACAAATTATGCAATTTATATTTTCAGGATAAATAAAATCCAGACATTTATTAATTAGATTTCTAAGACTCTTAATAAAATTATCATTGCATATTTTCATATTTACTCTATCAACAGCCCTTCTTGTTTGAATTTGTTTAACTTATATCCTAAGTTTGAATATCTTTGATTTACTCTGTTATTTTTTATCATATATTCCAAATATTTCACATCTCCAACTAACACAACTAATTTTTTTGCTCTTGTCACTGCTGTATATAATAAATTACGACTTAGTAACATAGGAGGAGCCCAAGTTATTGGTATCACTACGACTGGGAATTCACTTCCTTGACTTTTATGTATGGTTGTACAAAAACTATGGTCAATCTCATCTAATTCATCATATAAGTATGATACAATTTTAGTTTGGTCAAATAGTACATAAATAGTTTTCTTATCCTTATCTATATGATATACATAGCCTATATCTCCATTATATATACCTTCCCCACTTTCCTTTTGGTCTTCTGTCTCCCACTTTTTTGTATAATTATTTTTTACTTGCATTACCTTGTCACCAACTCTAAACAACCTTTTAGAAAAACTTTCTTCTACTTTAAACTTCTCCTTTTTGTTAAGATACTTTTGTAACTCTATATTAAGATTGGTAACTCCTAGCTCTCCTTTTCTCATTGAAGATAACACTTGTATATCTTTTAGCTTATCAACATTATAAAATTTAGGTAATCTTTCATTTACCAAACCTATTATTTCATTTAATATCTCTTCATTTGTTGATTTTCTTATAAAAAAGAAGTCTTTTCCCTTTGTATTTAAATGAAGTGGTTCTCCATTATTTATCTTATGAGCATTCACAATTATCATACTTTGTTGAGCTTGTCTAAATATTTCATTTAATTTGACTACATTTATAATATTTGAATCTATCATGTCCTTAAGTACATTGCCTGCACCTACAGAAGGTAATTGGTCGCTATCCCCAACTAATATTACTCTTGTTCCTAATTTTATTGCTCTAAGTAAATTATACATTAAGATAATATCTACCATTGATACTTCATCGACTATTATTACATCTGAATTTATTGGGTCTTCTTCATCTTTAAAAAATGTTAAATCATCATCTGTTGAAAATCCCATTTCTAATAATCTATGTATAGTCTTTGCTTCTTTATTAGAAGTTTCACTCATTCTCTTAGCTGCTCTTCCCGTTGGAGCAGCTAAAGTTACACTTTTCCCATTATTTTCAAATATATCTATAATTGCATTAATAGTGGTAGTTTTTCCGGTACCTGGCCCACCAGTTATAATTAATACGCCACTATTCACAGATTCTTTAACTGCTAAAACTTGCTTCTCTGCTAACTTAATATTCTTATCATCTTCTAAAATTTTAATTTCATTTTCTATATCTATATTCAAATCTTCAAATTCATACTGCGACAATTTTACTATTTGACTACATACTCCATTTTCAGACAAATAGTAGGGCATAAGATATATGAGATTTTCATTATTTACTTTTTCTATATGTATTTTTTGATTATATACCAACATCATTACACATTCTTTTACTATGTCTCCACTTAACTCCAACAATTTTTCCGAATCTTGTATTAGAATATGTTCTGGCAAATATGTATGCCCATTACTTAGTGATTTATTTAAGGTATATAATATTCCTTGGCATATTCTATCTTTAGAATTCTTATCTATACCAATTTTATTAGCTATACTATCAGCTACTTTAAACCCTATTCCTCTTATGTCTTCAGCAAGCTGATACGGATTTTTATTTATAATTTCTATTGCACTACTTTTATATTTTTTATATATTTTTAGACAGTAGTTGGGTGTTATTCCAAAAGGAGATAGTTCAATTATTATGTTTCTTAATTCTCTATCTTCTTCATAACTCTTTACTATTTGCTTTACCTTTTTACTACCTATCCCCTCTACTTCTTGTAATTTTTCTGGGTAGTTTTGTATTATATCTAGTGTGTCAACACCAAACTTATCAATTATTCTCTTAGCCATTTTTTCGCCAATTCCATGTATCATACCAGAAGATAAGTAAACATAAATTCCTTCCAAAGATGATGGTGTCACTGGCATAAAACTATTCACTTCAAATTGAGTTCCATAAATTTTGTGGTTTACCCATTTACCTTCAACCTCTATACTCTCTCCCATTGCTAAAGTAGGCATACATCCTACAACAACAATTTCATCATTTTCATTTACCAGATGAGCTATTGTATAGCCATTATCTTCATTTTTAAAGACTATTTCACTTATCATTCCTTCTAATTTTTCCATTTTTATCTCCTAAAAATACTAATAATTGTTCCGTTCGTATGTTAGTATACTTAAATATATTAAGTTCTATGATAGGATTCTATCAGAAAATTTTTCTATATTTTTATACTTAACTTAATTTCTAACTATTATACATTTTATCAGAAACAAAAAAAATCTGCACCCTAAAAATATGGTACCTTAAAGTAAAGGTACCATATATAAATAATTATTTTATTTCAACCAGCTTACTTCTAAAACATAGATTAAATTTCACAAATTTATTTTGATATTAATTTACCTCAGATTTATTTTCCTTGTATCCTTCAGTTTTGGTAATTCTTCGATAAAGCATACATAGTAAAATTAAAATTCCCATATAACCTGTATATGGATATAATGTCCCTACAAGCTTATCAAATGGTAATAATCCTCCTATACATGCTAATATGCTTACTACTACTGTTATTATTTTAAATTTAGGATGGTCATCTTCCACAAATCTATTAGTTACTGACCATAATAATGGTACAGCTGTAGTATATATTCCTAATAAAAGTACTACTGAGAATAAAATACCTATAATTGGAGATATCTTGTCAGCTAAATAAAGAGCTGGTATTTCTTTTGTGTATATATTTCCTACATCTGAAAGTAATGCTAGATTCATCATTATAGCAGCTGCCATAAGGGCTACTCCACCTACTATACCTCCCCATACAGCATCTTTCTTATTTTTTGCTGAAGCTCCCATTCCAGTTAAAAATGTTATTACTATTATTACATTATAGCAAGTATAAAGTACACCTGAGAAATATCCATTTGATGTAGCAGTTTTAACGTTTAGACTATCAATTATAGCTCCTGCATTTGATAAAGCGCCAATATTACTAAATAGACTAATTGCTCCTACTAAAAGTGTAAATATTATTATTATAGGACCTATATTACCTAGTATCTTTGAAAGCCTTGTCAAACCTAGAGATACAGTTATTAGGGAAACGATTGCCATACCAATTCTACCTACATATGGATTTAGACCATAATACTCTGATAATGTAGCTCCTGCTCCTGCAATCATTATTACTAATGTACCAAACAAAAACAATGGTCCAAACCACTCAAAAAATGTACCAAGATATTTTCCACAATATACCTGATAAATCTTTATTGGTTCTTTAAGCTTTAATTCTCTCCCTTTTTCTATAACTTCTGCTCCAAACCATGAGAATAATACCATAGATATTATTCCTCCTATAATTCCAGCATACCCATAAAACGTAAAGAATTGTACTATCTCTTGACCAGTTGCAAATCCAGAACCTATTACAGTCGCTACATATGCTCCAGCAAAACTTATAACCATTTTGATGTTTATTTTATCCGACATACACACTACTCCCTCCTAAATAAAATAAATTTTTTAATAAGTAAAATTTAATGTAAGTTTATTAAGACTATATTAGTTGTATTATTGATGCTTTTCAATATTTTTTGAATTATTTAACATTACTTAACGAAATCTTAACCAGTTTTTAACATATTCCTTCTACTATGTATTAATTTAATGCAATATTATATAATGAAATATATTAATCTCACTAAATAATGTTTATTTATTATATGATTTAAAATTAGTATTTATTAAATATATTTAATCATAAAATAAAAAACTGCTAAAACGTAATTTTAAAATTACATTCTAGCAGCTCCTTATCTAAGCATTATTCACCTAATGCGTCTTTTCTTAATTGTTCTACTTTATCAGTTCTTTCCCATGGTAAATCTATATCCGTTCTACCAAAGTGACCATAAGCAGCAACCTTTTTGTAAAGAGGCTTTCTTAAATCTAAATCTCTTATTATTGCTCCTGGTCTTAAATCAAAGTGTTTGTTTACTAGTTCAACAAGCTTCTCTTCTGAAACTTTACCTGTCCCAAAAGTATCTATAAATATAGATAATGGTCTAGCTATACCTATAGCATATGCAAGTTCTATCTCACATTTATCTGCAAGTCCAGCCGCAACAATATTTTTAGCAACATATCTAGCAGCATAAGCAGCAGATCTATCAACTTTTGTAGGGTCTTTTCCTGAAAAAGCTCCTCCACCATGTCTAGAATATCCACCATAAGTGTCTATTATTATTTTTCTTCCTGTAAGACCTGTATCCCCTTGAGGTCCTCCTATAACGAATCTGCCTGTTGGGTTTATATAAATTTTAGTATCTTCATCAAGTAATTCAGCTGGTATAACTGATTTTATAACATGCTCAATTAAATCTTGTCTTATCTTATCATTTGATACTGTTTCACAATGCTGAGCTGATATAAGAACTGTATGTACTCTTACAGCTTTATTTCCTTCATATTCAACAGTAACTTGAGTTTTTCCATCTGGTCTTAAATAATCAACTAAACCTGTCTTTCTAACTTCTGTAAGTCTTCTTGATAATTTATGAGCTAATGATATTGGAAGTGGCATTAATTCTGGAGTTTCATTACATGCAAATCCAAACATTATACCTTGGTCTCCAGCTCCTACTTTTTCTATTTCTTGCTCTATTTCTTCTCCAGTCTTACTTTCTAGACCTTCATCAACTCCCATAGCTATATCTCCAGATTGTTCATCTATAGAAGTTATAACTGCACAAGTGTCACAGTCAAATCCATATTTTGCTCTTGTATATCCAATTTCTTTTACTGTTTCTCTTACTAATTTAGGTATATCTACATAAGCAGATGTACTTATTTCTCCAGCTACTAAAACTAAGCCTGTTGTTACTGTAGTTTCACAAGCTACTCTAGATTGTGGGTCTTTTTCTAACAATGCATCTAATATTGAATCTGATATTTGGTCACATATCTTATCAGGATGTCCTTCTGTAACTGATTCTGACGTAAATAAATGTCTTGCCATTTTTGTTCCTCCTTATTCATTCTTAATTTTTATTATAGGTTTTACCTTATCTTCAATTCTTAGAAATTTTACTCAAAATAAAAAACCTCTCCTTATAAGAAGAGGTTAATAATCGTAATCGCATACTAATTAACTGACCTCATCTTTCAAGACTTTTGTCTTGTAGGAATTAGCACCTTTTCCCATTTGGGTGGTTGCTGGGCTTCACAGGGCCTATCCCTCAGCCGCTCTTGATAAGGTAATCAAGATTTAAGTTTTATTTTACTTTATTAGCTTACTATTTTTTTAAAATTTTGTCAAGATTTTTAGTCATATTTTTGCCATTACTTTTTTTGTGAGACAAATAAAATATTATCTCTATCTGAAATTTAAAGTTAGGTCTTTTTAGTGTTTTTTATTCATATATTTTTTTGAAGGGGGTGTTCCTATTGTATTTAGCTAAAGTAAATTACAGCGATGATGATGTTATACAGATGCTAAGTTCAGTTCTCAAAACCATAATTAATGAAAATACGATTGTTGTTTGCATAGGAACAGACAGGGCTATAGGTGATACTTTAGGCCCTTTAGTTGGAACAATACTTAAAAACAGTAAATTTAAATACCCCGTTTACGGTACACTAGATAACCCTATTCACGCCTTAAATATATATGAGTCTTTAGATACTATAAAAAATACACATATGCAAGGTAACTTCTTGGCTATAGATGCTTGCTTGGGGTCACAGAGTAACATAGGCAATATACAGATTAGAGAAGGACCTATCCTGCCCGGAAAAGGTGTGGGAAAAAAACTACCTCAAATAGGAAATTATTCTATAGTAGGAATTGTAGATAAAATTGATGAAAATAACAGACTTTCATTTAATAATATACGTCTTAGCTTTATACTAGACTTAGCTGAAACAATAGCCTTAGCACTATTGGTATCTACTTAAATCTTATATAAGGTAACTGATAAAATTTTTTGTATTAAAAAGGTAGATACTATAGAGTATTTAATTTAATAAATACTCCAAATTATCTACCTTTTTATTTTGATATTTATTCTTCTGTTTTAATGCTTTTCATTCTTAAAAATTTTATTTCTCTACTAGAGCAAACATTAACTCACCTTTACAGACAAGTTCTTCACCAACATAAGCTTTAGCATCTGCTTTTGCTATATTTCTTCTAAGCGTTGTCATTTCAATTTCCATAGTCAATGTATCTCCTGGTCTTACTTCTCTCTTGATTCTAACTTTATCAATACCAGCAAATACACCTAATTTCCCTTTATTTTCTTCCAAAGACATCATTGCTACTCCACACACTTGTGCTAGAGCTTCTACTATCAGCACTCCTGGCATCAATGGGTAATTTGGAAAATGACCTTGAAAAAATGGTTCATTAACTGTTACATTTTTTATACCAACAGCTCTTTTTCCAACTTCTAACTCTGTAATCTTGTCCACTAATAAAAATGGATATCTATGTGGTATTAGTTCTTTTATTTCATCTATATTTAACATTTTAAACTCTCCTAATTATTTTCTTTTGAAAGACCCACCTGTTTCAAGTAAATCTATTGAGCCCAAAGCAATCCCTGTTCCTTTCGCAACACAAGATAGTGGTTCATCTGCTATTGTAACAGTTATTCCTGTTCTCTGTTCTATTATCTTATCTAATCCATATAATAATGAGCCTCCGCCAGTCATTATTATACCAACATCACCTATGTCTGCTGCTAATTCAGGTGGTGTTTTTTCTAAAACAGCATGAGTTGCAACAACTATTTGTTCAACACATTCTCTAAGGGCTTCTAACATTTCTGCTGAGTTTATAGTTATAGAACTAGGAAGACCTGTAATTAGATTTCTTCCTGTTATTTTCATATACTTTTCTTCTTCTCTCTTAAATGCAGAACCAATTTCAAACTTAATTTTTTCTGCGGTTCTTTCTCCAATAAGAAGATTATGTTGTTTTTTCATGTACTTAACTATAGCATCATCAAATCGGTCTCCGCCAACTTTTATAGATTCACTTACAACTGCTCCCCCTAGTGATATTACGGCTATATCTACAGTTCCTCCACCAATATCTATAATCATATTACCATTAGGTTGTGATATGTCTACACCAGCTCCTATAGCTGCTGCTATTGGCTCTTCTATGATATACACTTCTCTAGCCCCAGCTTGTCTAGTAGCATCCTCTACTGCTCTCTTTTCTACTTCTGTAACACCTGTTGGCACACATACCATAATTCTAGGCATGAAAAATCTTCCAAATCCCTTTTTATCAACTATCTTATCTATAAAAGATTTTAACATCTTCTCAGTTACATCATAATCTGAAATTACACCATCTCTTAAAGGTCTTATTGCAACTATATTTCCTGGTGTTCTTCCTATCATTTTTTTAGCCTCTTCTCCTACAGCTAAAACAGAATCTGTTCTGTTGTCTATTGCAACAACAGATGGTTCTTCTAAAACGATTCCCTTACCACTAACATAAACAAGTACATTTGCAGTACCTAAATCTATGCCTATATCAGCTCCAGCCATTTTTTCAACTCCTTCATTTATATATTAGATTATATTATAAGCCTATTTATTAATACTCCTATAATAAAGCATATACAAAAATCTCGCTTTAATCAAGAGAAAATAAATGTTTTGAGAGTATTATTCTTTTGCTATTTATAATTATATAATATATTTCTTACAATAATTTAATGTAATAAAAAAAGTAGGTTTTTAACCTACATTTTTTTATGTTCCTTCTCATACTTTAATTTCGTTGCTAATCCCCCTCTAATATGTCTCTCTGATTTATTTTTGTCTAGCACACTTTTAACTTCTTTGGCAAGGGATGGATTTATTTCCTTTAATCTTTCTGTAACATCCTTGTGAATTGTACTCTTACTTACTCCAAATGTCTTGGCTGTTTGTCTTACTGTAGTGTTTTTTTCAAGTATATATTTTGCTACCACTATGGCTCTTTCCTCTATATGAGATCTCAAAGATTACCCCCCTCACATAATAGCTTTAATGATATATATGTAAAAACACCAAAAAATATAACAAGCTTAACCAAATATGATTAAACTTGTTATACTTTTACTTAATTAGACTCATTGGGTCTATAGATTTTTCTCCATTATATGCTTCTAAATGCACATGTATACCCTCTTCACTTTCTATCTGAGAAGTACTTCCTACAGTCCCTAATGATTGTCCTTCTGTTACTTTCTGATTCTTCTTAACACTAACATTTTCATCTAGATTTGAATATACTACTACAGTATTATTGTCGCTTTTTATTTTTACTGATTTTCCATATTCTTCATCATCAAATACATCTACTACCATTCCGTTTAATAGAGATTTTATTTCTTTACCTTTAGTACAACTAACATCTATACCTTTATGAGTTTCCCAAACATCCAATGTTTTAGAATAACTAGGTTCTTTTTCTGAATATTCTCTTATTATCTTATCACCAATGTAATTTAATTTTGTTGTACTTGACTTATTTTCTTCTTTTGCCTTAGCTTTTTCTAAGTTTTGTTTTGAATCTGTCGCAGTAGGGATAGCATCTTTCTTATCTTTTTCAATTAAATGTATTTCCTCTTCACTATCTTTATTAGATTTTTCTATCATGCCTTTATTAGAAGCTAATTTATCTACATTATTATTTGTAAACCAAACTCCACCTACTGCTAATAAACAAACACATACAAATAAAGATAAATAAAAACCATCTTTTTCTAACAGTTTTTTCTTCATTTCGCACCTCCAAATATATTTCTACATTTGGATTATTGACGTGTTTTTGGTATTTTATACAATTATTAGTATATATCTTTTATTTTTGTATCAGTATAGTAATGTGATAATATATCATAGTATTTATAGCCTTCTTCTGCCATACCTTCAGCTCCCCATTGGCTCATACCAACTCCATGACCATATCCTTTTACTACAAAATCTATGTATCCTTCTCCAAATTTTATATCAAAGTTTGCAGAATTTAAGTTAAAAACAGTCCTCACATCTTTTCCTGTGACTTCTTTGTTTCCTAATTTTATTTTTTCTACAGTTCCAGCATCGCTTCTTTCAGTTATTGCAACTTGTTTACTCAAATTATTTACATCTATCACAATGCTACTATAAGACTTTCTAAGGCTCTTAACAAAATCTGTGTTGCTTATTTTAAGTGTTGATGCAAATTTGGGAGAATACTTATCATATGGGCTTTCTACAGATTTTAAATAAGGATATTTTGATGAAAATACCTCTTCACTATTCTCTGTTTTCCCTGATGAAGTAGAGAAATAAAGAGGAAGTATAGCCTTATCATTGTAAGTTATTATCTGCCCCTTAGTGCCTTTAACTGCGTTTTTAATTTTAGAATACTTATTTTTAATCCATTCTTCACCATTCAACTTTTTAAGAGTCGCATAACTCTTGTATTCTTGACAGTGTTTATAATCAGTACATACCACTGCATTTTTATGTTTACTTGATTTCCCATGTTCTTGCTTATATACTACATACGTTCTAGCTGCTACAGCTTGGGCTTTTAAGGCCTCTATATCAAAATCCGAGGACATCTCACCAGCTAGTACTCCACATAAATAGTTTTCCATGTCCATTTTTTCAACTTTACCTGACATGTGATTATAGACATTTATAACTGGTGTTTTCTTGTCTACAGTTTCATAGTTTACTACCTTTTTATCTTCTTTCTTACCTTCATTTTTAATATCATTTTTTTTAATGGTTTTGTTTATGGAAACTACTTTCTCTGGTTTTTCAGTTAGCTCCACATTTTTGTAAGAAACTAAAGTTATCAATGAAGGGACTAACACAGAGCAAGTTACAAATCCTAACAAAACAACCAATGGGTTCTTCATATACTCTCCTCCTTAGCTTTTAAAACCTTGTATTTAAGTATATGAACAACCCTATCAATTTATAACTTACTTATCTAAACCAATTATTAATCTTCTACTATTTTGATTTGACCACCTAATGCTGTTATCTTTTTATCTATATCAACATAACCTCTTTGAATATGGTATATTTCTCCTATTTGAGTTTCTCCTTCTGCTATAAGACCGCATAAAATAAGCGCTGCTCCTGCTCTTAAATCAGTAGCATTTACTGCTGCACCGTGTAATTCATCTACTCCATTAACAACCGCACTTCTTCCATCTATTTTTATATTAGCACCCATTCTATTGAATTCAGCAACATGCATAAATCTATTTTCAAAAACAGTTTCTATAACTACACCAGTTCCATTAGCTACAGTAAGCATAGCCATAAATTGAGCTTGCACATCTGTAGGAAACCCTGGATGTGGTAAAGTCTTTATGTCTATTGGCTTTAATACCTTTGGACCTACTACTCTAACAGAATTGTCCATCTCTGTAATTTCACAACCAGCTTCTCTTAATTTAGCTACAACTGGCTTTAAATGCTCCATTAAAACATTTTCAACTGTTATATCACCTTTTGTCATAGCTGCTGCAACCATATAAGTTGCTGCTTCTATTCTGTCTGGAATTACATTATGTTCTGCTCCTTTTAGCTCCTTAACACCTTTTATCTTTATAGTGTTAGTACCTGCACCTTTAACATCTGCTCCCATTTCATTTAAGAAATTAGCTAAGTCCACTATTTCTGGTTCTTCTGCTGCATTTTCTATTATTGTAGTTCCTTCTGCTAAAGAAGCTGCCATCATTATATTTTCAGTAGCTCCAACAGATGGGAAATCTAAATACAATTTATTTCCTACTAATTTTTCTGTTGCGGCTTCAACAAAACCGTGGTCCATTTCTATTTTTGCACCTAAAGCTTTAAATCCTTTTAAATGTAAATCTATAGGTCTCGTTCCTATAGCACATCCTCCTGGCATAGAAATTTTTGTACTATTAAATCTAGCAAGTAATGGTCCCATAACCAAAAAAGAAGCTCTCATCTTTCTTACAAGCTCATATGGAGCTTCACAAGTTCTTATATTACTTGCGTCAACAGTAAGTGTATTTTCTTTATATTCAACTTCTGCTCCTACATGTCTTAATAAATCTGATATAACATGAACATCTCTTAAATTTGGAACTCCATTTAAAGTTGATTTCCCGTTTGCTAATAAAGTTGCTGCTATTATTGGTAAAACTGCGTTTTTTGCGCCATCTATTTTAACACTACCTTTAAGTGGATTACTCTTTTTTACTATTATCTTAGCCATATTTTCTGATCTCCTCATAATTAATAATCTAATTTTATAATTGGTGTGGCAATATATATGAGTGTTTTTCCATCGTCCTCATTATATTTAATTCCTATATTTAAATTGATTTTTTCCCCTAAATATTCTAAATCATCATCATTTAATACTTTACTATATGCTGTTATAGATAAAAAGTTTACGTCTTTCACTTTATCTATTTGCTTAGCACTCATATTATATAATATTTTTTGTAAAATATCATCATATTTGTGGTTTTGTAACCTTTTTGTGTATTCTCCAACAATACAAGCAGATACATCTACTTGAGATGAATATTTATTTAACACGTTTTCTACACTACTATAAATATCCTCTTTATGTTTATATACTTTGTTGTCCAATATGTCAACTATTATGTAGCTTTCTTTATTATTTTTATTTATTCCTTTTATAGAAATTTCTTTATCGCTATCTTTTATAGTAGCATATAATTGTATTTCATCGCCATACCCTTTTTGGTTCCAATTTATTCCTTTTTCATCTAACTTTAGATTGTTAATTATTTCTAGAAAAATATTATGTAATTCTTTATTTGATAAATTGTAATTTATAACAGAATTAATTTTCATATTATAATATTTAAAATCGGCTTCTGAAGTTTCAAGAGCACTAATTAATTTATTATATCTAGTATTTATATTTGCATCTGCATAAGATATTGTCATGCCTATAGCCATTAACATAAAAAAACTTACAACTAATTTTATTATCTTCATAATAAAAATCCCCCTTAAATTTGTTTTTCTCTATAACAGAATTATTAACAAATTTAAGAGAGATATACTTTATCAATATGTATTTTTATGCATTTTGTAATTTTATATTAAATAAATGTTTTTCAAACTCTTCGATTCCAATTCTCTCTAATACTTTACTTATTCTTTCTCCTGGACTTGCTAATTGTTTATATGTATAAAATACATCTTGCACTAATTCTTCTATATCATCCTCTGTATACAAATTACTAAGTCTATCTCCAAATCTATAGCCTCTTCCCATTCTACCACCAAGATAAACAGCTAGTCCTTTTTTATCAACTTCCATAGCTCCAAATGGACATGCTTGAGCACACTTTCCACAATTTACACATTCTTCTTTATTCCACACTAATTTCTTATCTTCCATATAAACTGATTTTTGTCTACAAGATGATGTACACAATCCACAATTTTTACATTTATCTTCATTAAATTTTACGTATACTTGACCTACTATACCCACATCATTAGTATTTGCTTTTGCACAGTTATTTGGACATCCAACTAGTGTAATTTTAGTTTTAGATGGTAAATCATATCCAAAATATGAATCATGTAACTTTCCACATAATTCTTGTGTATCATATATTCCATGTTGACATACAGTACCTTTGCATGCGACTAATGGTCTTACTTTTTTACCCGTACCACCATGCTTTAGCCCTACAGCTTTTAAATCTTCCTTCATTAAATCTATATCTTCATACTTTATCCATGGTATTTCAACAGCTAATCTAGTAGTAACACCTAAATAACCTCTACCATATTTTTCAGATAACTTTGATAAGTTGATAAGCTGTTCTGCTGTAAAGTTTCCCGCTCTACTCAATATTCTTATTGAGAAATACCCTTCTTGGCTTTGGGCTAATATACCTTCAGCTTTTAACCTTGCTTTTTCATCTTTACTAATCATATTTCACACCTCATAATATATAATTTTATAATTCTATATTGCTAATAATATGTTTAAATAAGTGCACATCCATATAAGCATATTCTAACTATGTTTATATTTTAAAACATAACAAAGGTATATTCAACTTAATAAACTGAATATACCTTCATTTTAAACAATTATATTATATTTTTTACAAAATTCTATTTTGAATCTCCTGTTTCAATTGGATTTGAATCATCAAGACTCCATCCCATCCATCCATCACTATAGAGAGAAGTATTTTCAAATCCCATAACATTTGCATATGTTAATACCTCTGCAGCACGCCATCCACTGCCACACATAAATGCAAGTTGTTTATTAGTATCTATATTTTCTTTATCCCACATTGCCAATATTTCATATTGATTTCTCATTGTGTTATCTATATTACGATACTCTTCTAGTGATACACTGTCACTACCTGCATGACCATATAAGGCTCCTGGTATACGACCTTTTTTATCATAATAGCTATATCCAGATATTTTACCTATATGTTCATCCCAAGAACGATTGTCCACTAATGTAAATTTATTTTTATCTCTTAGTTTTTGCTTTAATTCTGGTATACTAACAATTAGTTGTGGATTAGCTGGTATATTTTCCCCAAAAGTAGTACATGAACTTTTTGGATTACTAGTTAACTCCAGCTCATATCCTTCTGATAACCATGAGTTTATTCCACCATTCAAAACTCTTACATCTCTTACTCCTATATATCGTAATATAATAGCAATTCTATAAGAAGCCATAGATGCGCTACTTGAAACTATCACAGTATCATCTTTTGTAAATCCATAGTCTAAAGCAAATTTGGCCAAATTATCATTGTTAGTAAGCATCCATGTTGGAGGAGGTTCTATAATATCAGTATTTATATGAACACTTGTAGGTATATGCCCTTTTGCATAAGATTCTTTTTCTTCTCCCCAACTTGCTTCAATCATTTTTATATTCTTAGAATATTCAAATGTCTCTGGAATTTTTCCATCCAAGATATCTTTTATTATGGAAGCAGGTACTATCATTTGATAATTTTTATATCTTTCCATTGGAAGATTTTCATTATTTGCCCATTGTTTAATATCATATTTATATAGATTTTTATATCCTTTTTTAGATAAGTAAGTAGCTACAAGTAAAGCATCTTTTCCATTAGCATCATATAGTACTATATTTTTATCTAAATCAATACCTTTTGTTTTTAGTGCTTGTTCTAATACTTTGTCTTTTTTATCTGAGTCTACATATAACCAATTCGCAGAAAAATCTACTGCTCCTCTTATATGTCCACCTCTTTTTACTCCATCTAATTTCCAGCCATTATATGCATCATTTAAACGAGTATCAACTATAACCCAAGATTCATCTTGTACTTTCTCTTTCAAATCTTCTGTAGAAATTGATTTAACATTAGCACAAAAACCTTCTTCTATTTCTTCTCTTAATTTCTTCGACATAATTTGTACTCCGATTTCTAATCAATCTTTTATTATTTTAAATCTATTTAACTAAATCAAAATCATATTCATCCACACCATCAACTGAATTATATACTTTTGTAAATCCATTCTCTGAAAGTATTTTAGCTGCTTGCCCACTTCTATTTCCAGTTCTACAGTATAAAATTATATCCTTATTTTTATCAAGTTCTCCCATTTTCTTTTCTGTGTCTTCTAGTGGTATATTGATAGCTTCTTTTAAATGTCCAGTTTCAAATTCTTTTGACTTTCTAGCATCTATTACTATAGAATCTTTATTTTCGCTTATTAACTTTAACATTTCAGGCGCAGTTATATCATTATATGTAACTAATTCATAATCAAAATCTTTCACACCTTCTACATTATAAACATCTTTAAATCCATTTTTTACTAATATTTCAGCAGCTTTTGCACTTTTTTTACCTGAGTTACAATACGCTAATATAGTTTTATCCTTATATCCTTCTAAAGCACTTAATTTATCTTCTAAATCATCTACTGATATATTTATACCATTTATAATATGACCTTTAGCATAGTCCTCTGCACCTCTTACATCTAATATCAATAATTCTTTATTTTTCTTCATCATTTTTACAGCCTCTTCACCTGTGGCTTCTTTATAACTAGCCTTATCTTGACTTTGAGAAGATTCTTTTGGTTTTTCTGATTCTTTAGAATCACAACCAACTACACTCCCTAATGTTAATACTAAAGTTAAACCAATAGCTAAAACTTTAAATCTTTTACTAAATTTCATAAAATTACCCTCCAAATATTAAAAATATTCCCTTTTTTGATATAAAATCTTATTTTATTATAGTATTCGAATTCATTATAACAAAATTAAAATATATTTGATACTTATTTACTTGTTTACAGCCATAGTTTTTTTCTATAGTTCAACAGGAAAGAATAGAATTTTTCTTTGTTCCATAAACACATCTACCTTTTCATTTATTTCATATAAATTATTGTTGCTACTAGCTTTTAATACCGTTCCATCAATATCTACATCATAGTAAACTTTATCTCCTGCATATCTTTTTTTTAATATAGACCCTTGTCTTCCTACATCATTATCAATCGTTTTTAGGATTATACTTTCTTTTGGTATCATTAACTCTACATTATCTATATTTATATTTTTATATTTATCTAATTTAATAGAAATTATATCATTTACAAATTCTCCATTTCTTATATTTCCGATTAAATAATTTTTTTCTCCAAATATATTTGCAACTTCTTTACTTTTGGGATTTTCATAAAGATTATCTGGTGTGTCGAATTGTTTAACCTCACCATTTAACATAACTGCTATTCTATCACTCATCATTAACGCTTCTTCTTTGTCATGTGTTACTAATATCGTTGTTATCTTTAGATGTTTTTGTAATCCTAATACAAATTCCCTCATTTCATTGCGTAAATTAATATCTAAATTTGAAAATGGCTCATCTAATAACAGTACCTTTGGATTTATTGCTAAAGACCTTGCTATTGCAACACGTTGTTGTTGTCCTCCTGAGAGTTCGTTTGGATATTTATTTTCATATCCTTTTAACTTAACTAAATTTATAAGTTCGTTTACTTTACTTTTTCTTATATTCTTATTTATTTTTTTCATTTTAAGACCGAATTCTATATTTTCATATAAAGTCATATGTGGAAATAATAAATAATCTTGAAAAACTATTACAGTATCTCTTTTTCCTATAGGTATATCTAATACTGATTCATTATTTAAAAGTATATCTCCGCAATCAGGATGTAAAATACCAGCAATTAATTTTAGAGTAGTACTTTTTCCACAACCTGATGGACCTAAAAGAGAAACTATTTCTCCTTCTTTTATATCTAAATTCATATTGTTTAAAACTTTGATTTTGTTAAAACTCTTACATAAATTTATAAGTTTAACTGATGACAATTATTACACCTCCAATCGTACTAAAATAGCCTTGTATTTTGAATATGCTTATAGTTCTTTTTTACATTGTATTCTATTATTATCAAGATAAATAAACTTATTATTAAAAAGAGCATACTATACAAAGATGCGATTGTCCTGTCTCCACTTTGTATATATGGAAACATAATCATTGGATAAGTTATGACACTACCTCCCCCTATAAGAAGAGTCAAAAAATATTGACTAAAGGATATTATGAAAGACATACTTGATGCACCCAATATCCCTGGCAAAATCAAAGGGAAAGTTACATATCTAAATGTATTAAATCTACTTGCTCCAAGTACTTTCGCTTGTATTTCTAAATTATCACCTATTAATTTATAAACATCTGTTATTATTCGAACTGAATAAGGTATACATGGAAGTATATTTATAATAATTACTCCCAAAATATTATTGGCCAGACCTATTCTAATAAATGCTATATGTATGCCCATAGCAACAGATATTAGTGGAATTATAATTGGAGACAATATCAGTAACTCACAAAACCTTTTTCCTTTAAAGTCATATAGTGCTAACGCTTTAGATGCTGGTATACTTAATAAAATAGTAACTAAGACTACAGTTATTGATATTATAATACTTCTCAAAATGATATTCAGATTATTTATATCCAAAATATATCTAAATCCTCTTAATGAAAATTCCTTAGGTAAAAGATTTGGAAATGGCCATGTATTTACAACTCCCCATATTAACAATAATATTATAGGAGCTATAATAACTACAAACATGATATTAAGAATTATATTAAATTTTTTACTCATAGATACTCCTATACATTATATTTTGATATTTTATTAAAAAATCTATCATAAATTATTAATAGTATAAAACTTATTCCAGATAATACAACATTGATACACATTGAGATTGGTCTTTGCATTAAATCTGAACTAGAATAACTCAGATATGCTTGAACTGGTAATGCTTTTGGAGTTGATGCACCTATTAAAAAAGGTACTTCAAAAGAACCAAATGAAAAGGCAAAAATTATTATAAATGAAGAAATTATTGTAGGCATAGCAAGCGGCAACACTATATATCTAAACGTTTGAAGTTTACTTGCACCTAAATTTATAGACACTTGTTGTAGATTATCATTTATATTTTTCAATATATTATAAACCATTAGTGTTATATATGGTATTCCTTTCCACAAATAAACTGAAATTATCCCTATTCCATTTTTATCAGAAACCATTGGTATAAATTCAGATGAATCCTTTATTATATTGAAAAAATAAAATACTCTTGAAACTATACCTGTTTGAGAAAATATTATAAATACCAATAATACAGCTATTATATGTGGAACTACTAGCGGAACATTTAGAATCATATATCTAACTTTAGAAAATTTATTTTGAGACATTATATATGCTAAAAGTATACCTATAATAATAGCCAAAATTGATGACACTAAAGAAATCTTCAAACTAAAGATAAGAGATTCTAAAAAATTAGAATCTCTAAAAATTTCTCTATAATAATTTAATGTAATTTGCTCAAGACCAATCTGAGGAAAAAATCCTAGACTTTGTGAGATGCAATTTATAATTCCTACACCCATTATAAGTATCAGGATGATAGATACAGGTGCTATTAATAAATATGGAATTATTTTATCATTAATTATTTTACTTTTCACTTTCTAGTACCTCTTTAGTCCATATTTTTTCTATTATTGGAACTATTCCCGCTTTTAATTCTGGAACTGAATTTTTTAATACTATAGTTTCACTAAATTTCTTAACATCTTCACCTGGAATCTTCTTCATATCTAAAACAGATGTATCTCCCCAATTTTTAGTTTCTGTCTTAGAGGATTGTGCATCTATACTCATCAAAAAATCTATTAACACTATTGCACCTTCTTTATTTTGAGAATTATCTGGTATAGCAACAAAATGTGTGTTACTTATATTTCCTTTTTCAAATTCTATTGCTTTTGTAGATTTGCTAAACTCTCCACTTTCTATCCTTCCTAATAATACATTGGGAGCATAAGTCATTGTAAAATAGGTTTCATTATCTGAATACATATTATCTAACTGAGAAGATGTCGCAGGATAAGTTTTACCTTTATTCCATAAGTATGGTTTTATTTCTTTAAGATACTCCATAGCAGGTTGTATGACTTGTTTTACTTTAGCTTCATCTTCTGGTAAATTTTTTACTTTATCATATCCTACTACATCATATATTATATTTCTGACAAATGCACTTCCTGTAAAATCTGGTGGGGCTGGATAGGTAAATTTTCCAGGATTAGATACAATTACTTTTTTTAGTGTTTTTGCATCAGTTATTTTTGTATTAATCTTAGATGTGTCTGTTACAACTGCAAATTGAGATTTACCCCAAGGAGCTTCCATCCCCTCTACCTTAACTCCAAAATCTGTAGTAATATCTTCAGAAGATGAATCAACATACTTTTCATAATTAGAAAGTTTCTCTACAAAAGGTCCAAATAGCAATTTATTCTCTTTTGCTGTTTTGAAGTTTTCTCCATTTATCCAAACCACATCTATAGTACCCTTAGCATTTCCAGCTTGTTTTTCTGACAATAGTTTATTAAGAATGTTTTCTATATCCATTCCTACTCTTTTTACAGTTATGTCATAGTCTTCTTTCATCTTTGGAATTACATAACTATCAAACCATTTATTCATTACTTCATTTCCACCATATCCATAAAAGTTAACTGTTGTACCTTTTGCAGATTTTAAAATCTCTTCATTGCTACTTTTTAATATATCTTTTTGAGGCTCTTCTTTTTTATCGTTATTTGAACACCCTATCAATCCAAATACAAGCCCTAAACATAATAATATTGTTAATATCCTCTTTTTCATTTTTTCCCCTCTCAAAAATTAATTTATAATATTTTTTTTGCTTCTAGTAGTCTTTGAACTGCTGTAAATAAAACGACTATAGAAAATAGATTTGCTATCGTTCCAATATAACTTTGAAATAAAATCATCAAAGTAAAAAGTATAAATCCCTCACTCCTTTCAGCTACACCAGCTTGATAATAAAATGATTTCATACCTTTTTTATCAGTTAAGGCCCCAACAGTTAAAAATATAGTCATTGACATAAGAATACTACTTAAAAGAATCATTAGATTTAACCTTACATCAATCATCTTCAAGCCAAATACTAAAATCATACTTATTTCTACTATTCTGTCAAAAGTAATATCCATTAATGTTCCAAATAAGGATGTTTTATTACTACTTCTCGCCATATCACCATCTACAGCATCTAGGTATCCTGAAACCCATAATGTAATTATTGCTAGCACTTTCATATCGAGATATATAAATAAAGACGTAGATATTCCAACTATAAGTGCTATTATTGTCACGTTATTTGGAGTTAATTTAAGTTTTAAAAAGAACTCTGCTCCTTTGATTATAAATGGCTCTACATATTTTCTTGCATGTGTATCTAACATATTATTTCCTTTCATTAGCTTATATACTTTTTATGGGAATTTATTAAGTTTCTATATTCATCGTCTTTGCTACTTCTATTCCTTTATACCTTGTACTCCATTTTTTAATAGATGATGTTTTCTTCTGGGTTAATTTATTTTTGTTTATAACATCAACATCAAAAATTAAATCTAATACATGTAGTACTTTTTTATCTGCCATTAACATAGACTCACAACAAGATTGACAGTATGAGATTACATAATCTGTTTTTTCATTATTTGCTCTATTTTTGGTCTGGTTTATAGCAACTTCATTATTAGTAACTCTTACCATACCTCCAGAGCCACAACACTCTGTGTTTTCTCTATTTTTTTCAAATTCAATTATTTTTATTCCCATAAAACCTAGTATATATCTGACTGATTCATGTATATTATGCTCATTTCTTATAGGGCATGGGTCATGTAATAAAAATTCCTGATTTAAATCATCATAATGATTTTTTAGATTTTCTGGAAGTCCATATTCTTTTATCACTTCCCATATTGAAGTCACTTTTATATCACTATTATTTCTTATAGTATTAAAACAATTTGGACAAGTTACGATTACTTCGTCTATATCATTTTCTCTAAATAGCTTGTCTATTTTAGAATAATATTTATCAAATTTATTTGTATCTCCCATAGCTAAAGTTGGCTTGCCACAACATTCAAAAGCTAAGGATATATTTTCTATATGATTTTCTAAATATTTATATGTTGCTAATACTAAGTCACTACTATAGCTAGAAAGGCTACATCCTGGAAAAAAAATCTTTTTGGTGTTTTTTTTAATAAATTTTTTTGAGAATAATGAAGAGAAACTATTAGTTTGATGAAATTTTATTGTTCTATATCCTATATCATTTAATTCTTTTTGATTGCTATGAAATATTTCTTTCCTTACATCAAAAAACATTTCTTTTAAATCTATATCTTTTGGACACTCTACCTTGCATATTCCACATAACATGCAAGAATATGGTATATTTTTATTTATTGATTTATTTTGCAAAATGTCTATCATAAGTTCTCTTGGTGAGTCTCCAAATTCTTTCATCATAGGACATACCTTAAAACATTTTTTGCAATTTATACAATCATTGTTATTTTTTTCGATTTTTTTTAACGTCTCTAATTTTAACTTTACCTCTTTTATACAAATACACCTCCATATTGATTAATAGCTTTTTTCTATAATAAAAAACTCATTCTATAAAATTATAACAAATAGAATGAGTTTTTTCTAATAGATATTATCTATGCACTTTTTAATATATTTTTATTCAACTGTTACTGATTTAGCTAAGTTTCTTGGCTTATCTACATCACAACCTCTTAATACAGAAACATGATAAGCAAGTAATTGCATTGGTACAACTGCTAATATTGGTGATAAAATATCATCTGAGTTTGGTATATAAATTATTTTTTCAGCAGCTTTTTCAACGTCTTTATTATGACTTTGAGCAATTGCTACAACATAAGCTCCTCTTGCTCTTACTTCTTCCATATTAGAAACCATTTTTTCAAATAATTTTTCTTGAGTAGCTATAGCAATTACAGGAGTTCCTTTTTCTATTAATGCTATTGTTCCATGTTTTAATTCTCCTGCTGCAAAAGCTTCTGCATGTATATATGATATTTCTTTTAATTTTAATGAACCTTCCATTGCTAAACTATAGTCTATACCTCTTCCTAAATAGAAAGCATGGTCAGAGCTAACAACTGTTTTAGCAACTTCTTTTATATATTCTTCATTATCTAATATTTCTTGTATTTTTGATGGTATTTCTTTCATCTTAGTAATCATACCATCATAAAACTCTCTAGTTATTGTTCCTTTTTTAATAGCAAAATCTAAAGCTATCATATATAAAGAAGTTATTTGAGTTGTATATGCCTTAGTTGATGCAACTGCTACTTCAGGTCCTGCCCAAGTATAGAAAACATCATCTGATTCTCTTGCTATAGATGAACCTACAACATTAGTTATTGAAAGTATTCTTGCTCCTTTAGCTTTTGAATCTCTTAGTACTGCTAAAGTATCTGCTGTTTCACCAGATTGGCTAACTAATATTACTAATGAGTTTTCATCTACAAATGGGTCACTATATCTAAATTCTGATGCTATATCAGTTATTACTGGTATATTTACAAATTTTTCTATAGCATACTTACCAAGTAATCCAGCATTATATGCCGTTCCACAAGCTACTATATAAACTTTATTTATTTTATCTAAATCTTCTTTAGAAATATTTATACTATCTAAAATTATATTTCCATTATCATCAAGTCTTCTTTCTAGAGTTTCTCTAACTCCTGTTGGTTGCTCATGTATTTCTTTTGACATAAAGTAATCATATCCACCTTTAGATGCAGCTTCTACATCCCATGTTACATGGAATACTTCTTTTTCTACAACATTTCTATTAGAATCATAAATTGTTACATTTTCATCTTTTAGGTGAACTATCTCTCCATTTTCTAAGAAATAAACATCTCTAGTATATTTTAATAAAGCAGGTATATCTGATGCTATAAAGTTTTCGCCTTCACCCACACCAACTACAAGAGGACTATCTTTTCTTACTGCAACTAATTCATTTCCATGTTCTTTACATATAACACCTAATGCATAAGCTCCTCTTAATTTTGATATAGTTTTATATACAGCGTCTAATAAGTTACCTTCATAGTATTTATCTACTAAATGTGCTATTACTTCTGTATCTGTTTGAGATTCAAATTTAA
This sequence comes from Clostridioides sp. ES-S-0006-03, assembly GCF_020662275.1. Lineage (NCBI taxonomy): Bacteria > Bacillati > Bacillota > Clostridia > Peptostreptococcales > Peptostreptococcaceae > Clostridioides > Clostridioides sp. ES-S-0006-03. The sequence goes on along the minus strand of NZ_JADGMM010000007.1, from coordinate 11,293 downwards.
CACCTTCAGAAATTAATTCTTCTTTGATTTCCATATAATTTTCTATTATCCCATTATGAACAACTGCTATTGTTTTAGCTTGATTAAAATGAGGATGTGAATTTACATCAGATGGTTCTCCATGAGTTGCCCATCTTGTATGTCCTATTCCCAAATTTCCATCAATAGGATTTTTTTCTAAATCTTCTGCAAGCACAGAAAGTCTACCTTTGAACTTTCTAATATTAAGTTCATCACAATTAGAACCATTAACTGCTACACCTGCTGAGTCATAACCTCTGTACTCTAGCTTAGAAAGCCCCTCTATGATAACTTCTGCTGCCTTTCTACTTCCTAAATATCCAACTATTCCACACATTATTTGTGTCCTCCTAAAAATATTATTTATATATTTTAAGAGTTAGGTCATATAAGTTTACTTTGGCTTCCCTTTGTCCATAGGATTACTCCTATTATTTAAAGAAGTCTTTCGATGGTAAACACACCGCAGAGCATCCGCCGACAATTCGATTAACTCTGACCTCGTCAACTTAGTTCCAATAATACTTAATTCTTGTGCCTATAACTAAGTTCTGGCGCTTAGAAAGGTGTCCTCAGGGTTTATATCTGAGAATACCCTTATAAATTACGATAATTTTTCTTGTATAAGATTAGCTAAATTTGTTGCTAATTCTTTTATTTGACCTTCCTCTTTACCCTCTAACATAACTCTAACTAATGGTTCAGTTCCTGATGGTCTTATTAAGACTCTACCATTTCCATCTAAAATAGATTCTATTCTTTCTATTTCATCTTTTATTTCTGGATATTCCATATATTTGGTTTTATTTTCATTTTTTATTGTTGCATTCACTAGTACTTGTGGATATTGACTCATTATTGATGCAAGTTCTGATAAAGGTTTCTTTTCTTGCAATATTATATTTGCAAGTATTAAAGAACTAAGAACTCCATCTCCTGTAGTATTGTAATCTAAGAATATCATGTGTCCAGATTGTTCTCCACCAAGATTATATCCATTTTTAGCCATGTCTTCTAAAACATATCTATCTCCAACTGCTGTAGTAGATAATTTTATTCCATTTTCTTTTGCAGCTATTGTTAATCCTATATTACTCATAACTGTAACTACTAAAGTATCTTGTGCTAATTTATTATTTTTCTTTAAATTTAAAGCACTCAATATCATTATATGGTCTCCATCAACAATTTGACCCTCTTCATTTACTGCAATTAATCTATCAGCATCTCCATCATACGCAAGACCTAAGTCAGCATTATGTTCCAAAACAGCCTTTTGAAGTTGTTCTGGATGTGTAGAGCCACATTTATAATTTATATTGTTTCCATCTGGTGAACTATTTATTGAAATTACACTTGCTCCTAATTCATCAAATACTATTGGTGCTACTTTATACGATGCACCATTAGCACAGTCCAAAACCACTTTTAATCCTCTAAAATCAGTGTTAATTATTGATTTTAAATAATCTACATAATCTCTTTGTGCATAATGCTCATGTAATCTTCGTCCTACATTTTCACCAACTGGCATACAATCTACTTTAGCCATGTCATCTATATATTCTTCTATCTTTAATTCTATTTCATCATCCAATTTATATCCATTCTTATTAAAGAATTTAATTCCATTATATTCAACAGGATTATGAGATGCAGATATAACCACACCACAATCAGCACCATATTTTCTAGTTAAATATGCAACTGCAGGGGTTGGTATTATTCCAACAGTAATAACATCACATCCAACAGACATAAGACCTGCTATTAAAGATGCCTCCAGCATATCTCCTGATATTCTAGTATCTTTACCTACTACTACTTTTACTCTATGGTCTCCTTGAGCTAAAACAAATCCACCAGCTCTACCAAGTCTATATGCTAAGTCACATGTTAATTCTGTATTTGCTATTCCTCTAACTCCATCTGTTCCAAAATACTTTCTCACTAAATATTCTCCTTTCATAATTGAAAAGCTTGTAATTTGTATTATATTTTTATAATTCATAAAATACTATTATATTCTTAATTTCAGTCATAAAAATATTTTAATACTTCTCAGCAAAAAAGACAATAGAAATAATTCTATTGTCTTTTTTTTGACATCTTTTTTCTTTATTAGTTAGTTGCTCCGCAACATGTAGCATCCATACCTTTTTGTAAAGCTGCTCTGTTTAATGGAACAAATTTTTCTTTTCTAGGTCCGAAAACTTTTTTAAATGCTTCTAATACAGACTCTATATCTACTGTATCAGCTACTTTTAAGTAAGCTCCTAGCATTATCATATTAGCAACTTTATCATTACCTAATTCAACAGCTAATTCATTTGCTGGGATATAATAAACATCTACATCTGTTCTTTCAACTTTTTCTTTTATTAAAGAGCTATTTACTATTATTTTTCCACCAGGTACAACATCATCTTTAAATTTTTCAAATGCTGGTATATTTAATAATATAGCTGCAGTTGCATCATTTGTTATAAGTGGAGAACCAACTGGTTCACTAGATACAGTTACTGCACAGTTTGCTGTACCTCCACGCATTTCTGGTCCATAAGATGGTAACCAAGAAACTTCTTTACCTTCTAACATTCCTGCATAAGTAAGTAATTGTCCCATAGACATAACACCTTGGCCTCCGAAGCCTGCACATATTACTCTAGCTGTAGACATTTACTTCACCTCCTCAACTTCAACATTTTTGAAATTTCCTAATGGATAGTATGGTATCATATTGTCTCTTAACCATTGTAAAGCATCATTTGGAGCTAGTCCCCAGTTTGTAGGACAAGTAGATAATACTTCTACTATTCCAAATCCTAATCCTGCTTGTTGAACTTGGAATGCTTTCTTTATAGCTTTTTTAGCTTGTCTAACATGAGCTGGAGTATCAACTGCTACTCTTTCTACAAATACAGCTCCTGTTAATGTAGCTAACATTTCACTTACTCTTATTGGATAACCTTGAGTTTCAGCATTTCTTCCTGATTGAGCAGTAGTAGCTCTTTGTCCAACTAATGTAGTTGGAGCCATTTGTCCACCAGTCATACCATATGTTGTATTGTTTACAAATATAGTAGTTATTTTTTCTCCTCTAGCAGCTGCATGAACTATTTCAGCAGTACCGATTGAAGCTAAGTCTCCATCACCTTGATAAGTGAATACTGTGTTTTCAGGATGAACTCTTTTTATTCCTGTAGCAGCAGCTGGTGCTCTACCATGAGCTGCTTCTTGAGTGTCACAGTTAAAATATTTATATCCTAAAACTGAACATCCAACTGGAACAACACCTACAGCATCACCTAATACTCCTAATTCTTCTAATACTTCACCAACTAATCTATGGATTATACCATGTGTACATCCTGGACAGTAGTGAGTTTGAGTATCTTGTAACCCTTCAGTTTTCTTAAATACAACAGCCATTATCTAGCACCTCCTGCAACCAATTCTCCGGCAATAATTTTTTTAGCTTTTTCAACTATTTCTGCTGGTGTTGGAGTCATTCCTCCTGGTCTTCCATGGAAGTAAACTGGTAATTTACCTTCTACTGCCATTTTTACATCTTCCACCATTTGTCCCATACTCATTTCAACAGTTAATATGTTTCTAGCACTAGGGATTTGATCAAATGCTTCAAATGGGAATGGCCATAATACTTTAGGTCTTATAAGACCTGCTTTTATTCCTTCTTCTCTTAATATATCAATTGCGCTTTTCACTATTCTTGAAGTAGTTCCATAAGCTGCAAATATAAATTCAGCGTCTTCTGTTTTGTACATTTCATATTGTACTTCATTTTTTTCCATTTCATTGAATTTAGCTTCTAAGTGCCAACAGTGATCTTCTAATACTTCTGGCTCTAAGTATAAAGAGTTTATTACATTAGGTACTCTTTTTCCTTTAGTTCCAACAGTTGCCCAATCTTTAGGAGGCAATTCTCTTTTCTTTTCAGGAGCTTTGAATTCAACTGGCTCCATCATTTGACCTATCATACCATCTGCAACTACCATAACAGGTGATCTGTAGTAATCTGCAACATCAAAAGCTTCCATTATCATGTCAACAGCTTCTTGAACTGTAGCTGGTGCGAATACTGGAGTTCTGTAGTCTCCATTTCCTCCACCTCTTGTAGACATAAAGTAGTCAGCTTGTGAAGGTTGTATACTTCCAAGTCCTGGACCACCTCTCATTACGTTAAGTACAACACAAGGAACTTCTGCTCCTACTGCATATGTTATACCTTCTTGTTTTAAAGCAACTCCTGGTGAAGATGAAGAAGTCATAACTCTTGCTCCTGCACCTGCTCCACCATAAACCATGTTTATCGCAGAAACTTCTGATTCAGCTTGAACGAACGCTCCACCTATTTTAGGTAACTCTCTTGATAAATATTCTGGTAATTCACTTTGTGGAGTTATTGGGTAACCGAAGAAATATTTGCAACCAGCTTCTATAGCTGCTTTTCCAAATGCTTCGTTACCTTTCATAAGTATCTTAGCCATTAAAATTCCCCCTTAAATATTAATTTAAATTAATCTCTTTCTACTGTTATAACTACATCTGGACACATAGTCGCACAACTTGCACATCCTATGCATTTTTCCATTTCAGAAACAGTTGCTGGGTTATACCCTTTTTTGTTTATTGTGTTTGAGTCTAATTGTATGATTTTTACTGGACATGCTTCAACACATAATCCACAACCTTTACAACGTTCTTGATTAAAAGATACTTTTCCTTTAGCCATTTACCTAAGCCTCCTTAAACTTTCTATATATTTGAGCTCAAACTACATCCAGTCTTCTCTCATATATAATTTTATTGGAAAAATTTCTCCCTCTAAATCTTTTGGTAATTGTTCAACAAGATTTTCTAAGCATGCAACATATCTTATAGGTATATTACATTCCTTAGAAACTTCTTCTGCAACTTTTTGGCCTCTTAATACATCATCAATAGTAGTAAATCTAATAAGATGAGTATTATTAATTAGACCTGTTACCTTTAGTTTAGAAGATTTTTCTATTTCCTTTATATATTGGATAACTTCTTCAGAAGTTTGAGTTTTCTCCCTATTTGCATTTATTACAAAAAGCATGTCATAGTCGCCTTCTTTTAATAAATGACTAAATCTTCCTATAACTCTAGCACCTACATTATCTCCGCCTAAGTCTATAACAGAATTGTATGAATGATCAACCATAGGTGACATTACTTCTGCTGATACTGCTGGTAAATCTAATGTTGGAGCATTAATTGAACTATCTATTGGTTGTATACCTAAAGATTTCATTAACTCTTTCTTTTCTCTAGTTCTAAAGTATACATTCACCACATCCAAATCAGCTATAGCAACTTTGCCAGAAACCATATCTCTTAATTTAACAACATAGTTCATCGCAAATTCACTTTTACCACTTCCATAGTGACCTGTTATGATTCTTATTCTTTTATCATTAGTTATCATAAACTTGAGCCTCTTCTTCACCAATTAAAACTCTAAGTCCACCTTGAGCTAATGCAATCATTTCATCTTCACCTGGATAAACTTTTACATCTGCTATAAATTTAACTCTATCTGCAATCATATCTGTAAACATTTTTGAATATGCGATTCCACCAGTTAATAATATTGCTTTTACATCTCCCTTAAGAACTGCTGCATTAGCTCCTATTTCTTTAGAGATTTGATATGCCATAGCTTCATATACTAATTTAGCTTTTTCATCACCAGCTTCAATTCTTTCTTCAACTTCTCTAGCATCATTAGTATTTAAATATGCAACTAATCCACCATTACCTTTTATTTTCTTTTTAATTTCATCTTGAGTATATTCTCCACTGAAGCACATTTTCACTAATGCTCCTACTGGTAATCCACCACTTCTTTCTGGAGAGAAAGGACCTTCTCCATCTAATGCGTTTGCAACATCTACTATTCTACCATTTTTATGAGCTCCAACAGAAACTCCTCCACCCATATGTGCAACTATAAGATTTATATCTTCATATTTTGCGTTTATCTCTTTAGCAAATCTTCTTGCTATTGCCTTTTGATTTAAAGCATGTACTACACTTGCTCTACTTATTTCAGGCATACCAGAAATTCTAGCAACATCTTCTAGTTCATCCACAACAACTGGGTCTACTATGTATGAAGGAACATTAACTTCATCACCTATTTGTTTTGCTATTATACCACCTAAATTTGAAGCATGTTCTCCTAAAACTCCTACTTTTAAATCTTCTATCATAACATCACTTACTGAGTAAGTTCCACCTTTTATAGGCTTAAGAAGACCACCTCTACCTACTACAGCATCTAAGTCAGATGTTTTTACTCCCCCCTCTTTTAATGCTTCTTCTATTACTTGTTTACGAAATTCAAATTGGTCTGAAACCTTCTCATACTTTCCTATTTCTTCAGAAGAGTGTCTTAGTGTCTTTTCAAATACTAAATCCTCATTATCAAATACAGCTATTTTAGTTGATGTCGAACCAGGATTTATTGTTAAGATTTTAAATATTTTGCTCATTTGCCTATTTCCCCCTTAAATTTAAGCCTTTGCTGCCATTAAAACGCCCAAGGCTATTGAGTTAAGCTTAGTTTCTTCACTATCTGCTCTAGAAGTTAATATTATTGGTGCTTTAGCTCCAACTATAACTCCTGCATTTTTTGATTTTGAGAAAAATACTAAAGCTTTGTATAATATATTGCCACCTTCGATATCTGGAGCCAATAATATATCAGCTCTTCCTGCTACAGGATGATCTATACCTTTATGTTTAGCTGCTTCTAAAGACACTGCATTATCTATTGCAAAAGGTCCACCAACCATACAACCTTTGATTTCTCCTCTTTCATACATTTCTTCAAGTTCTTTAGCTTCAACTGTATCTTTCATTTTTGGATTTACTTTTTCTTTTGCGCATATTGCAGCAACTTTTGGTTCGCTTATATCTAATGAATGTGCTACTGTGCAAGCATTTTCTATGATTTGCTTTTTAGTATTTGTATCAGGAGCTAAGTTCATAGCTGCATCAGTTACGAAAAATAATCTGTCATACCCCTCTACATCAAATACTGCTACGTGGCTTAATACATTACCAGTTCTAAGACCCACTTCTTTGTTTAAAACTGCTTTTAGTATTATTGATGTGTCTACTAAGCCTTTCATTACCATATCGGCTTTTCCTTGTGAAACTAATTCAACAGATTTTAGAGATGCTTCTGCTAAATCTTTTATATCTATTACTTCATAATTTTCGATATCCATGTCTATGCTTTTTGCAATTTCTTTAGTCTTTTCTATATCACCTATTAAAATGGCATTTGCTATTTTTTCTTTTCTAGCCATTTCAACTGCCATTAAAACTTCTTTATCTTGACAACATGCTACTGATATAGTTTTAGGTCCTCTTTCTTTTGCAAACTTAATTACTTCTTCAAAACTTCTCATGCATTTCCACCTCATCTTGAATTTTTTGAAATAGAACTTTTATATCTCAATTAAATTATAACTCGTTCAGCAACGTTTTCCTAGGGATAATTGAAATATTTAATTCAAAAATATTTATTTAAATCTATTTATCAGTCTTTTTTCATATATCTAACACTTTTTAGATTTAACAAATATCTCATTGTCCTTATTTTATAATATAACTAAAATAAACAAGATGCAACAAAAACATAAAATTAACAAACTTAATTTTATAGATTTTTTTGTCACATCTTGTAACAACTAAATATTCAAAATATTTGTTCATTCCACTTCAACAATATTAGGTTCTATATTTATTTTTTTAAATTGATATGTTGTTTCATATTTTATTTTATATTTACCATTTTCAGTAGGTGCTTCTGATAAATCGATATATAACGAAATATCTTTTTTATTTAGCTTACTTAAATCTTCTGTTGATTCTACAACAACTTGAATATCTCCAGTAAAAATTATACTCGGATTGTCCATATTTGCTGGAATATTTCTTAACATAATATCTTCTGAACTATATACAAACTCAGCACTTAATTGTTTTGTTTCATTTAGTTTTATAGTTATAGAGCTATCATCAATAGTTATTCCTTCTGGAATCTCTAGACTCACTTCTTTTTCCTCTCCATTAGCTAAATCAACTAAATCAATAGGTTTTGTCTTAATATAATTTATTTTGTCTATACTTTCTTTTTTACCTTTTATGCTAACTTCATCTTTACTTAATTTATAATTTTTCAATGTATTATTATCTTGATTATTATCCTTTAAATCTACTCTTATTGGTACAGTTTTTTCTTTTAATAATTGTACACTTGCTGTTACAGAATTTGAACTTAGTGTCACACCTTCAACCTTAGTTCCATCACTATTTAAAGGTATTAAATCCAATTTTTTAGAGAAATCTTCTGTCTCGTTACCTACATTTAGATTAGCTCTTATATTCTTAACTTCCTTAACTAGACTCATTGGACCCGATATATCGACATAATTTTTATTCAGTTCAATTTTATCTATATTTCTTTTAGAATTTCCACTTACTTCTACCTTTATATCTCTTTTTTCTTTTATATTTTTCTCAAGATTTACTATTAAAACGTCATGCTTAAATTCTAAAGTAACACCTTGAGGAATATTTGCTTTTAAATATACTTCTTTCTTACCTTGTATTGGGTCTTCAACAGTTCCATATACATGTATATCTTCTTTTTTAACTTTTTGTACCTTTGATAAACTACCTTTTATATACACATCTGCTGTTAATTTTTCGTCTGGATATATAACAAGATTTTTATCATTTAAATCACTCATATTACTTATAGATACAGGTATATCTTCAAACCCTCTAGTTTCTTCAGGGTCAACTACAGCCATGACATACATCCATAAAGCAATTGCACTTAAAAATGATATTATTTTTATTTTGGTATTATTTTTTAGTCTATTTATCATTTAAATATACCACCTTTGAAAAAACTTCTTGTTTCCGTATTCGTTTTTAGATTACTACGTAATATATTCATCATTCTTTCTCTAGAAATATCTCTATATAACTTACCAGCTTTAGCAATTGATACGCCTCCAGTTTCCTCTGATACGATTAGTGTTATACAGTCAGATACTTCACTTACACCTATTCCCGCTCTATGTCTAGTGCCTAAATCTTTACTTAAATCTTTACTCTCTGTCAACGGCAAGAAACATGCAGCTGCCTTTACCTTAGAATCTCTAATTACAACAGCGCCATCATGTAATGGTGTATTTGGTATAAATATATTTATCAATAATTGCCTAGAAATTTCAGCATCAATTATAGTTCCTGTATTTATTATATCACTTATTCTGGTTTCTCTCTCCATTATGATAAGAGCTCCTATTTTTTGTCTAGAAAGTGAATATAAAGCTTCTACAATCTCTTCTATAGTTCTATTAAGAGTTTCTTCTGAAGTATTTACATTTTTTCCAAATAAATTAAACTTTGCTCTTCCTATATGTTCAAGTCCTGCTCTAAATTCTGGCTGAAAAATTATAAGAGCTGCTATAACTCCATAATCCAGAGCCTTAAGAGATATCCAATAAACGGTATGCAATTTAAAAGTGTTACTAAGTTGAGTTGCTAGCAAAAGAAATATTATACCTTTAAATACTTGTTCTGCTCTTGTATCTTTTATAAACATAAATATTTTGTAAAAAATATATGCTACTATGGATATGTCAATTAAATCATATATACTCATTCTTAATATTATATTAAAAAATTCATTTAAAAAAGAATTTATATCTAACACAGTTTTATCCTCCTGTTCGATAACTTCTTAATTATTTACACTATGTATTATACTATATAAATCTAACTCTATACAAACTATTTAACTTTTGTGTAAATAATTCTATTTTTATAGATTGAGATTGTTAAATAATCTCTAAATACATTAAAAATATTGCTCATTAAATATATATTTTTTATTAAAGTTAAATCTAGTTTAAATAATTCAAATCATCAAGGCGCGAATACAAAATAGTACTCGCGCCTTGATGCAATTTTATACTATAAAATCTATTTCAAAATACATATTATTTTTCAATATATGTTTGCTACAATAAATTTAATAATCTATTTATTAATTATATAAAATTGTAACATTATTTCTATATTTCTATTATATTAGTAATATTATTTTTATCTTATACTAATAATTTATCTTATAAATAATTTATATCAAGTTCTATTAATATCTTATTATGTATCTTTTCTAGAAATTATCTTTTATTATAAAAATAATTAAAACAACTTATCTATTTCAAAGTCATAGATATATTACTTATAAGTATAACAATTCATTTAATACAATAATCTACAAGCACTATATTATCAAGTATTTAGAATCTCTAGTATTTCATAGTAGATTTCATCGTTCTTTTTCAGTATAAGAAATTAATTTATAAATTTAAATAGTATTCTAATATCTTAGTACTATAAAGTATACAGTATAATGTATATGAGCCTATTTACTAATTAATTAAATCTATGCAATAAATCTTTCTATAAACTTCTTGTAGACTATTATACATTACCATTAATATGATTACAATATTAATGAATATAATGTAACTCTTATATAATTTTATATTTATAAAGAAAAAGACACAGGTGACATGCATGTATCCTGTGTCTTTTTAAACAATATAAAAGTTTACTATAAATATAGTAAACTTTTCTTAATGAGCGCACAGGGATTCGAACCCCGGACACACGCCTTAGAAGGGCGTTGCTCTATCCAGCTGAGCTATGCACCCAAATTATTATGGAGCGGGAAACGAGATTCGAACTCGCGACTTCAACCTTGGCAAGGTTGCGCTCTACCACTGAACTATTCCCGCTTATTTAATTTGGCGACCTGGAAGGGGTTCGAACCCTCGACCTCCAGCGTGACAGGCTGGCATTCTAACCAACTGAACTACCAGGCCGCAAATGGTGGGACCAGCAGGGCTCGAACCTGCGACCCCCTGCTTGTAAGGCAGGTGCTCTCCCAGCTGAGCTATGATCCCATTTTTTGGAGCGGGTGAAGGGGATCGAACCCTCACAGCTGGCTTGGAAGGCCAGAACTCTACCATTGAGCTACACCCGCTTATTTAATTGTTTTTTGGTGACTCGTAGGGGAATTGAACCCCTGTTACCGCCGTGAAAGGGCGGTGTCTTAACCTCTTGACCAACGAGCCATTTTAATGGTTGCGGAGGCAGGACTCGAACCTACGACCTTCGGGTT